>NZ_JABMCR010000043.1 GCF_013179555.1 Bacillus haikouensis | reverse complement strand
TTCGATACTGTACGCTATTCCGGTGCATAAACAATTTTTTTGCAGTTTGGCTGATATTTGATTGATTCTCAAGAAACGCTTTCACCGTATGAATCAGCTCGGTGTCTTCCTCGAATATTTGTGAGATTGTCCCAAACACCTGTTCCTTCCACTCACCAGGTAAGTATTTCAACAACAACGATGGAAGAACCGTTGCTACGGACTGAATATAGGGAGAAGAATAGCTTGATTCTGCATAATAAAACATCTCACATTCATATTGGAAGGATCGAATGAAATCCTTGTTAATGCGTTGGAACTGACCGATAAAGATAGCCATACTCATATAAAAGTCTGTTTCGATGACATGGGAAATGGACTCCAGCTGTTCCTCATCCAATATAAAGTTGTTTCTTTCTTCAATGATCAATCCTTTCTGTTCATCCAGCAATACGAGGGTTGCATGATGAGGAAGCAGATTGAGAAAGGCTTCTCTCATAAGTTGTATGTCACTTCGTCCATTAAGGATGAAGTGAATGATGCGATATTCTTTTTCACCATGGGGAGGGACCGGCCCCTTTTTATATAAGTAATTAAACCATTCTTTGGCATGCAGGGAGTCATTCAAGTGGTTATGTTTGATGTCCAATTCCGTAAACAGACATTTCAACAATTCGACTTCATCCTGGCTGATATCACTTTCATCGATACCGATAAATTCATCTTGATTTAGATTCGTAAACCAGATTTTCTCAAAGGCAAGTTGGGTTGGATAGTGATTTTGGAGAGTTGCATTAGGGTATTTTATCAGTAAAGAAGTTAACATGTCATCCCTCTTATATTAGTATTTATGTTATGTATATAACCATTGTACTGAAAATAAGTAAGGAATCAAAGAGGCCGGGATTGCAAATTTTTCCTGATTTTAATACTATGGGTAAGGAATAAATCATAATGGGGTGTCCGATGTGGAGTACAATAAAGAAGAAAAAAATCGTTTAAAACGTTTAGAAGGACAAGTCCGTGGAATCTTGAAAATGATGGAAGACGATAAGCATTGCAAAGATGTTGTTACTCAATTATCCGCAGTCCGTACAGCTGTCGACCGTACCATCGGTTTGATTGTCGCTAAAAACCTGGAGGCATGTATCCGTGAATCGGAACTGGAAGGCAGAAATGCAGAAGAGGAAATAAAGGAAGCTGTAAATATGCTGGTTAAAAGCCGATAAATGATCAAAGCTGCCATCCAGGCAGTTTTTTTATGTGCGTAATGCAGGACAAATGGTGTCTTAATGATCAGGGGACCAGTCTAGAAACTGGCCCCCTGATTGAAGACGGTCTAAGAATGAGCTGGCGGCTCCTCGTGGTCAGTGATGAGGGTCGCTTGACCGATATTCGTTGTATCATCCCTCATATGAACGGATCCCCCTGATAATCCTTCATTGATAAATCTGTCAACATCAAGAAAAAGACTTCCTTTTCCTTCATAATTCGTATCAGGAAGAAATTGATAGTCATTTTTATCTTTCGTCATTCTTATCAGCCTCCTGCTCCTATTTTTTGAAATACGGATTAGGTTCATTCATCATTATGAATTTTTTATTGAGAGAAGTTTGAGTATAGGGCAGGTTGGTTATTAAATCATATAAGGAGTGCGTAAGTTAGAGGGATGAAATATTCATCGATCGATTTATGCTGCTGAGGTACATGCATAGCCATTTTGTTGTGGAAACTGTTTGTTATAAGGGAATTGCTCACGAAAAAGAGCAGAAAAGCGCGTCTTCGGAGCTGCACTATTAGAAAAATATCAAGAATACTCGTGATGAGAGCTCTTTAGATAGGAGTGGTGAATTTAATTGTGCCGGTTTGGAGGATTATTGTGCTGGAAAAAAATTAATTGTGCCACACTTCAATTAATTGAAATAAATTATCCTGTTTCCCAGCAATGGATTTTAGTCCTCAAGGCGATAAGCTAAATAGTCCAAGAAGCTTTTCTGTTCGCCTTATGCCACCCGCCTCTATCAAAGCCCTTCCGCTTTTCTATTTGTCCAGCTCCAGCGGCTAGAGGCTCGAGACATAAGCCATGCCATCCAAAAAGGCAAAGAGCGGCCTTTATGGCTGCCCTGTCTTATGCTTGTCGCCTCTGGTCGAGCCGCTTCCGCTTTTCTATTGTCCAGTTCCAGGGCTTAGAGGCACATGTCATAAGTCAAACCGGCCAAGAAGGCAAAAGCGCGCCTTCCTGTCCGGTTCGCCTTATGCCACCCGCCTCTGACCAAAGCCCTTCCGCTTTTCTATTTGTCCAGCTCCAGCGGCTAGAGGCTCGAGACATAAGCCATGCCATCCAAAAAGGCAAGGAGCGCCTTTATGGATGGCATGGCTTATGCTTGTCGCCTCTGATCGAGCCGCTTCCGCTTTTCTATGTCCAGCTCCAGGGCTTAGAGGCACATGTCATAAGTCAAACCGGCCAAGAAGGCAAAAGCGCGCCTTCCTGTCCGGTTCGCCTTATGCCACCCGCCTCTACCAAAGCCCTTCCGCTTTTCTATTCATACACATGATATAACATGAGTTCGTGCAGTTGTTTTTTCAGGTCTTCTTCTTTGTTTGCAGGCGGAATATTGCCTGTCCATTCGATGTTTCCGTTTTTATGATAGTTTCCTTCGTATTTCATTCCGCTGAAATAGAATGAGAAAGTCCATCCAGGCAGCTGTTTGTTCTCATACATATTTTTATATTGAAAGTGCTGTATCAATTTAATCACCTCACTACTCATTGTAAACGTTTCATCATAAGCTGTGTAGGTTTCCGTTTATTCAATCATATTTTTCTTAATTGTTTAATAGTATTTAGGGAAGAGACCTGAGGAGGGGCGAAGTATGAATTCGTTTATACGTGATTTGGAGAAAGCGATCAGTGATGAATGGACAGCCTATTATTTTTATAAAGATTTGAAGAACAGGACGAATAATCCTTTATATGTCGAGTTCATAGAGCATGCCAAAAAGGATGAAAAGGAACATTATGAGATGTTTCAGTATCTGCATTATTTATATACTGGCGAGTATTATGAGCATAAGAAGGAAAAGATCGAGTATACAACGTTCAAGGAAGGGGTGCTGCGAGCCTTGAAGGATGAATTGGAGGCAGCGGAATTCTACAGGGACATGTTGTTGGAAATTCCGAATCGACAGGCCTATAACCCCTTATTCATTGCGATGACAGATGAGATGGAGCATGCAGCCCGCTTTTCCACGATCTATAATTCATTACGTTGATAAGAAGGTTGACCTGAATGGATACGATCGGTCAACCTTCTTTATATTGTTTTGATAGTGTCAAAAAAGTTCGGACAAGCTGTTTTCGTCTATTTGTTTCAATTTCTTCTTCGTCGAATGTCATCGGTTTAGAATTGATTTCAAATAGGACAAATCCACCATTTTCACGCGGTGCAAGGTCTACTGAGAACTCGCCTACATAACCAAATGCCTGTACAAGCTCCCTACCGCAGGCCTTCATGATATGAAGGATTTCTTTTTTAGTCCCGGGTGTCACAACATCCGTTAGAGAAATGACTTTCCCTCCTGCAGGTACGTGTGTGGTTACTTCCTGGCGCTGTGAAATCCGGACGCCGATCCCCATTAGCTTAAATTCCTCCCCGGTGTGCAGGACCAGTACGCGGTAATCGTAACGATGATCATAAAGAGTCTTGCAGGGTATCGCTTCCTGCATGATCAGATGCTGATCGGGATGAAACCATTCATGATAAGAAGTAAGTAATCGTTTCAGCGACATGAATTTTTCTATTTTCTTTATGCTCCTGCAAATGATGGTGCCGTTTGATTCCATCTCGATCAGCCTGATGCCTCTGCCCTGCGAGGCAAATGATGGTTTGACATAGATTTTCTTGTGACGTTCCAAAAATTTCACGAAACGATCTTGATTTTCTATCAGGGCAGTGGAGGGCAAATACCCTCGCAGCTCCCCGCTTTGAGAAAGAATTTGGTGAACATCCCATTTACTAAAGAAATGAGGATTGAAATAAGGGATGTCAAATGTTGTGATGAATTGTTTTAATTTTACATATTCCTTATTTTGTTCCGCTTCCCTGGATGGAATTCTATTGTAGATGACGTTTGGGATTGGAAATGTACATTTCACCCACTTATTTACGTTACCATTGAAGCTGATTCCCTGTATGGATTTCCCACCTGCATCCCCGGGAGAGAATACGAAGCACATTCCGCCAAGCTCTTCAATATCCCGCTGAATCGACCGGAATAATTCGAAATTCCCTTTATATTTACCTTGATCTCTGCCTGTGACGATGCCAACAAGCGGGACAGACAGCGCATTTTTTTTCCAATCGATCTTAAATGTGTATGAGCCTGATGTTTCTTTTGCAGATAGAAGGAAGGAATCCTTTGCAAAAGGGACGGCAGTCAATGATTCCTCCTTGTGAAAAAAAACCTTCCTGGTCATGTCGTATAAAATGTTCATGGCATCATTTCCTCAGGGTGATGGATCGCCCGCTGCGATAAGAAGACCCCGAATGATAAGGCGAGTTTCCGTGTCAGGATATCAAAACTTCTTAAATCAGGGTGCGAAAAGATGGCTCTTCCCGGTTTCGAATTCGCTTCGAACATCCAAACCCCTCCGTTTTCATCCATTCCTAAATCAAAACCGATTTCTCCAATATAGCCTTCCATGTTGGATTCAATCGCACGAGAGAGCTTTAATGCTGCTTCATTTAGTGATGATTCTGCTTCCATCCTCCTCGATGGTTCGGGGAATAGTTCAGAAAGGCTCTTTACCACTCCGCCATTATTGGCGTGGGAGGTGACGCTTCCGATACCAGCTACCTTCCCTGCCATAGCACTTACATGCCAACTGCCTTCTTCGTCTTTGTTCGTATGGACACGGAAGTCAATGGGCCGATTATCTTCCGTGATGAGGGAGATCCCCTGTTGGATTAGAAATGTATCAAGGCTCCGATTTTTGAAGAGGGAGTTCATCAGCCGTTCGAGTGAAGAAAACCTGACTAGCCGATTTTTCCCTTCGCCATCACGGAATCGGCAGTAATAATCCTGTGACTGACGATCGAAAGTAAGCTTGTGTATCCCATTCCCCAAGCTTCCGTTTTTAGGTTTCAAAAAGACTTGCTTGTAAAGGGAAAGCATCCGTTCTATCTCTTGAAATGATTGAAAAGAATGAGTTTCCGGGAGATACATGCTAACTGAATCATCCGATTCAAGGCGTTCAAAAAGCTCGAGTTTATTAAAGAATCCAGGATTGTACCATGGGATGCCGTACTCCCCTTGCAGTCTGCCTTTGATTTCTTTGTAGGTTTTTCTTTTTTCACTCCGGCGGTTTGGCAGCCTGTCATAAATCACGTTGGGGAAGGGTACCGTTTCAGTCTCCCATCCTTCTCCAAAATGGAAATATCCATTGATTAAACCGTTTTCCCAATCTATGTGCTTCTCACCAAAGATGTAAGGGATGACGCCGAGGGAAGACTGTACCGATAATAGTTTTCTGAAAAAGTAAGATCGTTCACCGACAGGACTTAGTTTGAAGTTCGTAAATCCGGAGGTGAATATTCCGATCAACACCCCCAGGTAGAGGCATTCGTCTTTTATGAATAGAGACAGTGAACTTACTTTAACCGGGAGGTGAAGACTCTTCGCAAGCTTCGAACTGATTCCAATTACATTTCTTCCGTTTGGGTGTCTTTTACATATGACAGATTGTTTCGTTGTCCCGAGTGCAGCAGTCTGAGGAAATTGAGTTTTTTCCTGATTCCAGTGCGAAGGCAGATAAAGAATGGAATTTTTATCTTGAAATTGTTCAATTTTATAGGTTTTTAACATTTAAAAATCACCTCGCCTTAAGGATGGAAGAGAAATTGAATATAAGTGCTCACAGTATTCCAGAGGGGACTGGTGCAGAGAGTCAAGCTTCTCGATTCCCAGTGTGTCCACAATCTTATGACCAGGCTTTGAATTGATATCCAGAATCCACAGAGATCCGTCCTGTGCAAGGAGGACATCAACACCGAGCTCAAACAGGGGAGAGAAATAATCTTCCAACAGATCAGGGAGTTCAATCAGCATCGCATTCAACTCGGTCCCGATGAACGTCCAATCTGCCTCTGGATGAATGCTTTCCCACTCTTCCTGTGAATAATAAGTACCTCCTCTGCTAATGTTTGTGACGATTCCGCCTCTTGTCCCTTCACGGATTGCCCGTTGAAATTCCCGCCACTCTCCAAATTGATCCTTATTTAACAGAATTCGTATGTCAAAAGGTGTATCGAGCTCCGTCCGGTTATGAATTCTTTCCTGCGCGATGAAGGTGTGCTGTTCCAGCATCCTTTCCGCCCATTTCATGAAGATGGCCTTCGATGGGAAGGATTGTTCAGCAATCTCATAATTTTTGGTTGTGCGGACGGTCACTTCGTTATTTGAAAGTATTAAATGATAAACAGCAAAACCATTTGCTCCATCTACTGGTTTGATGATGATATCTTTATATTTAATCAGTAAATTAAGTAAATGAGAGTGGTTTTTAATCAGGAATGTTTCCGGAATATAGGAGGAAAGCGGGCTGCTTGTTAATTTTTCGTACATAAGCCATTTGTTAGGAAGCCCATACCCAAGAAAACGTATATGGGGCTGGTTTTTCAACCATTGGACGACTGCTTTCGCTTGTCTGGATTGCAGGCTTTTATCATAGTAGGTCCTGTCGTAAATGAAACTGGGGATATCAAAGATTTCTTTTTTCCAATTTCCGCTTTCACGGTCGAATGCGAACCCTTCAACCGTCTCATTGACCGGAGAGATGTCATGAGGCGAAAATAAGTACAAATCATTGTTAAAGGGGAGGGATTGTTTTCCTATTCCCTTAAAATAGGGGTTAGAGAGGTCGGGGTTCAAAGTCATGATCCCTAATGAATAATTCATGTTAATCCTCCTTCTCATTCCAAATATTGTAACTGTATTCATATAAAGTCTTCACAGAAGGTCTGACCCGTTCATTGTCCACAAACGTCCGTTTGGAAGGTTTGGAATTAATTTCGATGATCCATGGCTTTCCGTCACAATCGATCCCGATATCAATACCCAATTCCGCATAATGACCATCGAGATGCTGAGTTAAGACAGAAGAAGCTGAAAGAGCCAATGCTTTCATCTTTGTGAAAATCAGCCGACCCTCATCAGAATCAAAAAGGGAGGTAAGGATCGAAAGCGGCGGATCCATACGTCCACCCTGATCGATATTTGCTACAAATTGATTTTCTGATGCAATCCGTGCAACCGATGAAATCACCGTCCAGGCCCCTTTATGATTCTTGTGACAAAGGAAACGAAAATCCAGAGGCTGTTCTTTGACAGTCTTCAAGGGGATCGTTTGCTGAACGATATAATGTGAATCACCGCACCAGGAGTGAAGCTGCCTGTAAAGGGATGAATATGTCGGGAAAGTGAGAGTACGTTTAGAAGTGAAGGAATTTTGATATACAAGATAATCATTCTCCCTTTTTTGGATTCGAATGATATAACGGCCCTTGCTTCCGTTAACGGCTTTTACAAAGACATCAGTATAGACAGCAAGCATCTCATCTACCCGTTCGATTCCTTGGACTGTTTCGGGCAAATGAGGCTGAAGCTGTTTACTATTCAGTAAATGCACGTGGACGATATCCTTGGAAAGGAATGAAGAATTAAATAAGTGAACAGAGTGATCATTCATCCTTTTCAGAGAAGATTCATAAAGCGGGTGAGTTTCTATTTTGCGGGAATGACTGCGATTGTAAATAACATGGGGGAGAGGCATTGTTTTCATCTGCCATTCATTCTGATCAAATATCCATGCTTCAGTCCTGTTCTTTAATAAGGATGTGACCGGAAGCAGATAAAATAGTCCGCCTTTCAGTTGAAACCAACTCTGACACTCTGTAAAATATTCCTTTAAAGAATGTGTATTCAGTTTATCCCCTTGACAGTGATCAATTAATAAAGCCGTTACCGGGCCAATGGTGAGGCTATTATTATCCTGATTCAATTTGACAAGGATATTATCCATCCGGGGTATCGATGAGAACAGCGGGTTACTTGTTTTCAAAGTTATCTGTGAGTTTCCCGTGGCAGAAGGGGAGCAGTGTACATTCAGGAAAGAATTCCCGGCTATCAGGATCACTTGTTTGGAAACATCAAATTTATGATAGATGACTTCGGGTAAAAGCAATTCATCTTCATTTCTCCCATTCTCAAAATTGATGAAGGAGCATTTATACATCATATTGACATTCCTCGTTTGCATATGGGTTTGAGTTATACTTATAATTGTATATTGGGCTATTGTTGATATAGCATTGTATGTAAAACTGGGCAAAATGTTCAAAGCAGAAAGGAAGGTGCTGGTATGCTGGATGCTTTAATCCTCATTGCGTTTATGATAGTGATTGGTGCCCTTATCGGCGGTATAACCAATTCACTCGCGATTAAAATGTTATTCAGGCCGTATAAGGCTTACTATATTGGACGATTTAAAGTACCCTTCACACCGGGTCTCATCCCGAAAAGAAGAGAGGAACTTGCCAGGCAGTTAGGCAATATGGTAGTCGATCATTTAATCACTCCTGAAAGCCTTCAGAATAAAGTCATGAATGAAGATTTTCAACGCGATGTCGTTCAGTGGCTTAAAGAAGAATCAGAACCCGTTTTCAACTCTGATAAAACTGTAAATGAATGGCTTGAAATACTGCACATCCCTGTTTCATCGGATAGGTTGAATCAATGGCTGAAGGAGTGGATGGAAAAAAAAATATCCCGTACAAAGATGGAGTACAGCTCCAAACGAATCGAAGAAGCACTGCCTGAAAAATGGCAGGAAAAAATAGAAGAGATGGTCCCGAAGCTTGTCGACCTCATCGCAAGCCGTGCGGAAGCATATTTTACAAGTCCCGAAGGAAAAGCGAAAGTGAAGGTCATGATCGATGACTTTCTAAAGGAACGAGGCACGCTCGGGAATATTCTTGGGATGTTTCTTGGAAACACATCCGTTGCTGATAAGGTACAACCGGAAATCGTGAAATTCATCAAGCATGAAGGCACACAGGAAATCCTTCACAACCTCCTGAGAAAAGAATGGGCTAAATTAAAGCTCATGAAAATTGAAGACGTGATTGATAAGCTGCCTGAAGAAGATCTGATGTCCGAGCTTTACATATCTTTAACAAGGCTTATCAACATCGAAGGTCATCTGTCCAAACCACTATCATACTGGCTGTCACCGCATCAGCAGACGATCACTGAAAAATTGCTTCCACAATGGGTGGGGAAAGGGACAGACCTCCTGTCAAACAAGATCCCGAATCTGATGTCCAAGCTTCACCTTCAGAAAATTGTCCAGGATCAGGTGGAATCATTTTCTGTAGCCAGACTCGAGGAATTGGTACTTGGCATCTCTCGAAGGGAATTTAAGATGATCACCTACCTCGGGGCACTTCTCGGGGGGATCATTGGATTAATCCAAAGTGTAGTTGTCATGCTATTCTCATAGAGGATATAGATAGAAGGATGATGGTCGAAAGTGACCAAAAGGGAACTTCCTAGAATTCCGCCCCATAGTTTGTTATAGTGGTGGAGGAAACAAAGAGTTAAAAATTTTAGGAGGTACGTATTTTGGCTATTAATTTATACGATCAAGCAAACGAACTGGAAAGAACGCTTAGACAAAGCGACGAATTCCTGGAACTGAAAAAAATGTACGATGAAGTAAACAACGATGAATCAGCAAGCAAGATGTTTGAAAACTTCAGAAACATCCAGATGACACTTCAGCAAAAACAAATGAGCGGTGAGGAAATCTCTCAAGAAGAAGTGGAGCAGGCTCAAAAAACAGCACAGCTTGTGCAGCAGCATGAAAAAATCGCCAAGCTTATGGAAGCTGAACAGCGCATGAGCATGGTGATCAATGACCTGAACAAAGTCATCATGAAGCCGCTTGAAGAATTATACGGTTCCATGCAAAAATAATTCCATCGGCAGTTAAAGTACCCGGTTCGATATTGAATCGGGTGCTTTTTTTGGTTGATTTAGTGGTGGATGTCGTTGGAATCTGATTAGGGGACATTTTTCTTCAGGTAAAGCATCGGCCTTTCGTTCTACCAGGTAAAAGTGACAACTTTTATAACAGATATAAACGGCGAAATATGCCCCCTTGTCATATTTGTCTCAATCCCCTCATAAGAGTATAGAAAGGCTGTAGACAACATTTAGGGGGGACACCAATGATATATAGAATGCTGGCTCTAAACATCGATGGATCTGTAGTGAACGAAAACGGAAAAATTGCGAAGGAAACGAAGGAAGCGATTGAGTACGTTCAAAATAAAGGGGTGCAGGTCACTCTTGTTACGAGCAGAAACTTTGCTTCTGCCAGAAAAGTCGCCAATGCCCTTAAAATCGAAGGGCCAATCATTACACACGGCGGGGCATATATTGCTGCAGAGCGTGATCAGCCATTGTACGTAAGGAAAATCTCTGAAAATATCACGTATGAAATGACACAATTTCTCGAAGGGTTCTCTGGTCAGATTCAGCTATCCCATGAAAAACAGAGTATTGTAGGGAAAGCTAGTAATCAGTCGAAAATGACATCAAAACTTTCATGGGAGAGGGATTCCCGATTTTTATACAGCAAGCAGTATGTGAATGTAATAAGTGAACATCTTCTGGAAAATCCGCTTTCCGTCCCGAAAATCTCTGTGCTGCTGGAGCACAGAGAGGATTTATGGGATATAGCTGCCGCTATAAAAGGGATGTACGAGGAAGTGGAAGCGATCCCTACATCCGAACATACCCTCGATATAGTTCCTAAAGGCGTCTCGAAGCTCAGAGGGCTCATGTATTTGTCAGAGAGACTCGGAATCAAGAAAGAGCAGATCATCATGGTCGGAGCAGGTATTGATGATATGGACGCCATCAGATGCTGCGGTCTTGGAGTCGCGATGGGCGAAGCACCGCGTCAGGTTAGAGCCCATGCTGACTGGGTTACAAGGAGTCAGGATTTAAAGGGTCTTCCTTATTTCATAATGGAACTCTTTAGAAAGCAGCACCCGATTCCTTTTTTGAAAAAAATGAATATCATAAAATCATAACAACAGCCCCGCACCTTGAACTTTAAAGGTGCGGGGTTCGTCTGTTTATAAACCCTCAGCCACTATCCGGGGTGCTCATTGACCATTCTATCCCCATTCTGTACACTAGTAAAAGCTAGCTTTATTGAAAGGTGATTATGATAGTGAATATATTAATAAAAGGAGTAGAGGATGAACGTTTTGAACGACCTCTGCGATTGATTGCCAATTTATTTTTTGAAGAAACATCCATACATTTTACTGAATGCGACTCCGTCGATTTATTGGTTTATATTGACATAAATACTGAAGAGCGAATAGAAGCGGCCGCCGGTTTAACTGATCCTGCAAGCGGCAAGGAGTATCACGCCGGGTATTCAAGTGAATGGCAGCCGTTCGAAACGGATAAAGACCGGTTCCGGCAGGTGAAGACCGCCCTGTCCCATGTCTACCTTAATGTTCTGCAGGATTTGACGGGAATCCGGCAAAAATGGGGGATCCTTACAGGAATACGTCCGACTAAACTAATTCATAAACAAAACCAGCTTGGGACTCCGAAAGAAGAAGTTCATGCGAAGCTAAGTAAAGAATACTTGATAACAGATGAGAAAATACAGCTCATGCAGAATATTGTCGACAGGCAGCTATCCATTGTTCCCGATCTGTACGAGGTGCAAAATGAAGTAAGCATTTATATCGGTATTCCTTTCTGCCCAACGAAATGCGCCTATTGTACATTCCCGGCTTATGCGATACTAGGAAAACAGGACCGCGTCGACTCCTTCCTTGCGGGTCTGCACTATGAAATACAGGAGATAGGCCGGTGGATCAAGGAAAAAGGGGTGAAAATCACGACTATTTATTTCGGCGGAGGAACACCTACTTCGATTACCGCTGAGGAAATGGATTTGCTATATGAAGAGATGTACCGCTCCTTTCCGGACGTTGCCAACGTAAGGGAAGTGACAGTGGAAGCCGGACGTCCGGATACGATTTCTGAGGAAAAACTGGAAGTCTTGAATAAGTGGAATATCGACCGGATCTCCATCAACCCGCAATCTTATACACAGGAAACCCTTAAGGCAATAGGACGCCATCATACTGTGGAAGAAACGATTGATAAGTTTCATCTGGCCCGTCAAATGGGAATGAATAATATTAATATGGACCTGATCATCGGCCTTCCGAATGAAGAACTCTCAGAGCTTCAGCATTCTTTGGATGAAACGGAAAAGTTGATGCCTGAATCTTTAACCGTTCATACCTTATCCTTTAAGAGGGCATCTGAAATGACAAAGAATAAAGAAAAATATAAAGTCGCCGGCAGGCTTGAGATCGAACGGATGATGAATCTTGCAGAGGAATGGACAAGCAGGCACGGATATGAGCCATACTACCTCTACCGGCAAAAAAATATTCTTGGAAACCTTGAGAATGTAGGGTATGCACTTCCAGGGCAAGACAGCATATACAATATCATGATCATGGAAGAAGTCCAGACCATCATCGGAATCGGCTGCGGGGCAGCAAGTAAATTCATCGATCCGAAAACGGGAAAGATCACTCATTTTGCAAACCCTAAAGAACCTAATGCGTATAATCTCGGATTCAAAGAATACACCGAGAAGAAAATGAAGATCCTGAATGAATTATTTTCATAATAAAAAGCAGTTCGTGAGCTTGTGTCTCATGAACTGCTTTTTTTAAGCTTCCTGAAATCCCGCCATATTTTCCAACAGACCACAAAACTCATAAGGATGGAAAAAAGGGGACCGGTCGACTGTTTGGTCTGGGGCAGGATCAGGAATGGCTATAAAGAGACAGCTGACACTCATGGCCAGAAGCATCCAGACTGCATCAATCTTGAATTTCAGCAGTAATGAAAGCCTTGCGCCTGTACTTGGCATATAAATGGATGTGCCAAGCCACGCGATCAGCATGAGGATGAATAATACAGGAGAAGAATAATTGGCGCCTGATATAATAGCCGTAACGATTGCAAACACGATAAACCACATAAAATGATACTTTGCAGAAAAGCTCACACAATTTCCCTCTCTTTATGATTATGTTTTAACTTATTGTTGTTTTAAAACTAGTTCCAGCTGTTGATGCGAGTGAAGACCATGATCCCTGCTGGAGAAGCTGCCAATGTGTGACCTGTCCCTTAGAGGCTAGAGGCACATGTCATAAGTCAATTCGACCAAGAAGGTAAAAGAAGCCTTTCTGGCCGAATTAGCTTTTCCATGTCGGGGCTTGCAAGCCGCCTTCGCTTTCCTGGTCCGCAGGGAGGCGGCAGAGAAGACTTACTTGGTTGTCCGCGGAATGCGAAGTATTCATGGAATCGGGCGTATTTAACAGAACCGTCATTTTCATCTGTTCTACCAGTGTACCGTCAGTTAGAGGGAATTTTCAATAAACTTAAAGGGAAATCTAAAGAAAAAGAGAATACTAATTAAAGATAGAGAATGAAAGCGTTTACTTTATTGAGGGGGAGAGATGGAATATGATGCAAACACCTCTGCTTTTAACACAAATGATTGAAAGAGCTGAAAGGTATTTTCCAAAGAAGGAGATTGTCTCACGCACTGAATCGGGGATTCACCGCTTCACTTACAAACAATGGGGAGAGAGGACAAGACGGCTGGCAAGTGCCTTGAGTGAATTAGGTGTAGAAGAGGGTGACAAAGTCGGAACGCTCGCCTGGAATCATCACCGGCATCTTGAAGCCTATTTTGCAATCCCATGCAGCGGAGCCATCCTGCATACAATCAATATCCGCTTATCACCTCAGCATATCAGCTATATTATCAACCATGCCGGTGATAAAGTGCTTCTAGTAGACCCGGATATTCTCCCGCTCATAGAGAAGATAAAAGACAGCATTCCGGTTGTCGAAGCCTTCATCGTCATGACGGATGGTGAAATGCCGGAAACATCACTCGAAAACGTTTATCATTATGAACAATTATTGGAAGAAGGAAATCCTTCGTTCCCATTCAGAAAAGACTTGGATGAACATGCACCTGCCGGCATGTGCTACACCTCAGCAACAACGGGGAATCCAAAAGGAGTCATCTATTCCCACCGTGGAATCGTCCTTCATGCGATGGCCCTGGGGCTTGCAGATACTACAGGTGTCTGTGAAAAGGACGTTGCTCTTCCGGTAGTGCCGATGTTCCATGTGAATGCCTGGGGGCTGCCATTTGCATCGGTATGGTTTGGTACAAAACAAGTGCTTCCGGGTCCCTATTTCACCCCGGGTATTCTCGCTGGCTTGATGCAGGATGAGAAAGTGACGATTACGGCAGGTGTACCAACGATTTGGCTGGGGTTATTGAACGAAATGGAACAGAATACGTATGATTTGTCCAGCCTGCGCTCTGTATTATGCGGTGGTTCTGCTGCCCCCAGGGGGATGATTAAAACATTTGAAGAAAAATTCGGCATTCCTTTCATGCATGCTTATGGAATGACGGAAACCAGCCCGCTTGCTGTTATCGCTGCTTCGAAGAGTTATCACGATGATTTGTCAAATGATGAGAAGCTTGACTTGAAGGCGAAGCAGGGGATCCTTGTGCCGGGACTGGAAATGAAGATCATCGGTAAAGACGGGGAAGTAGCCTGGAATGGACGCGAGATGGGTGAACTCGCACTCAGAGGCCCATGGATTGCCTCAGAATATTACCAGGATGAACGAAATCAGGAAGCCTTCCGTGACGGATGGCTCTATACAGGTGATGTCGTGACCATCGATGAAGAAGGATATATAAAGATTGTGGACCGTACAAAGGATTTGATTAAATCCGGAGGGGAATGGATTTCTTCAGTGGATTTGGAAAACGCCCTCATGGCACATGAAGATATTTTTGAAGCAGCTGTTGTTGCTGTACCACATGAAGAATGGCAGGAACGTCCGGTTGCCTGTGTCGTACTGAAAGAATCCACACGCGGTAAAGTGACAAAGGAAGAAATACTCGACTTCCTCAAGCCTCAGTTCGCGAAGTGGTGGATTCCCGATGATGTTCTGTTCCTGAATGAAATCCCTAAGACATCCGTAGGAAAATTCTTAAAAAGGACCCTAAGGGACCAGGTTCAGCATAAAATAAAGCAGCCATGAAAAAATGGAGGTCAGCCAATTTGGGTTGACCTCTTTTCCGTAAATTCCCGAAAAGTAGTAAAACTATTCAAAAAATGATTCACTATTCATTTTTGTTGGAGTATTCTAGAGATAAGGGGAGGGATTAAATTGACAGTGTCAAATCACTATGAAACGGTCAAGTTACATATAGAGGGAAGGGTTGCAAGACTTCAGCTGAACCGGCCGAAGTCATTAAATGCTCTGGATGCAGGGCTCATGAAAGACCTATTGTCAGCATTGAAAGAAGTGAAAAATGATCCGGCTGTTTCATTACTTATCCTTACTGGCGAGGGAAAGGGATTTTCTTCTGGCGGTGATATCAAGTCCATGCTCATGTTAAGTGGCGAAGAACAATTTACCGGGATTATGGATATAATTAATGAACTTGTCTTGACGCTGTATTGTATGCCAAAAGTGGTTGTTACAGGTATCCATGGAGCAGCTGCCGGACTTGGGTTCAGCCTCGCACTTGCATCGGATTATATTTTATGTGAAGAAGACAGCAAGCTTGTCATGAACTTCATAGGAATAGGATTGATCCCCGATGGAGGCAGCCATTTCCTCCTGCAGGAAAGGTTAGGTACCCATAAAGCGAAGAGATTGATTTGGAACGGGAAAGTACTCGATGGCCAGGAAGCAATGATGAAAGGGCTGGTTGATGAAGCACTTCCATCAGGAAAATTGGAGGATGGCATCCAAAGGTACATGAAGCAGTGTTTGTCAGCTCCCGTCAAAGCGATGCTCAAGACTAAGGAAATTTATGTCTCTTTGAATAAAGAAAGGTTGCTGCATGCACTTGAGCTTGAGAAAGAAGGGCAGTGGCTCATGAGGCAGACCGGTGATCATCAAGAAGGGGTCCGGGCTTTCGTCGAGAAGCGTAAACCGGACTTTAAAGGAATCTAGAAGATTTTCAGCTAGTATTAACACTTAGAAAAGAGGTCTCCCGCAGCCCAATCCAGCTGAGGGAGACCTCTTTTTCAGGATTTGCCTGTTAGTGAAGGGATGACGGGGGAAATGAAAGAGGTGTGAGCAGGGGAACATTACTAGATTCAGGTGATGAATCGTCCAAACATTTTGTCCTGACCTACATAAACTATTACTATCAAGTTCAAAGGAGGAGTTCTATGAAGACGATTATCATCGATCCAGGTCATGGAGGCAGTGACCCTGGTGCAACATATAAAGGTAATGAAGAGAAGACGCTGAATCTATTGACCGCACTGAAAGTCAGAGATTATCTGAAAGAACATTATCAAGTGACGATTCTTATGACCAGAAGTGAAAATAAAACGATGTCTCTGAGTGAAAGAACCAATTTTGCTAATACAACGAATGCGGATTTCTATTTATCGATCCACCACAACGCAGGCGGTGGAAGCGGATTTGAAAGTTATACATTTAACGGAAATGTACCTTCGATTACACTTTCATATCAAAGTATGATTCACAATGATTACATTTCCGCAATCAAGAAGAAACATACAGTCATTGACAGGGGGAAGAAACGGGCCAATTTCCATGTGTTGAGAGAAACTAAAATGCCCGCTTTACTTGTTGAAATCTTATTTATCGATAATGACAGGGATCTTGCTTTATTATCAAATACAGTCTTCATGAACGATGCAGCGAGGTTTCTGGCAGAAGGTGTGGCAAAGTCCCTCTCACTTCCTGAAAAAAGCGGAATACCCGGCGGGAAACTGTTTAAGGTTATCGCAGGGTCTTTCACTGGACGGAAGAATGCCGAAGAGCGGGTCACTGAGCTTAAACAAAAATCTTATAATGCCTTCATCACACCCGAAGTCATTTCGGGAAAAACGTATTACAGAGTGCAGGCAGGTGCATTTGCTGATAGAGAAAATGCAGAAAACCGAGTGGCAGAATTGAAAAGAAAAAGTTTCGATGCCTTCATTGTGGCAGAAGGTTCAGGCAACGAGACGCCGCCACCTCCAACAACTGCCCCCCCTCCGCTGAAAGACGTCACCATTTTAGGAGAATCCCTCTTAAAACCGCACCAGTTGAACGAGTTCGTCAGAACGGTTAATCCATCTGCTCCTTTGCTGGGTGATTATTATTTCAAATATGGTAATGAGTATGGCATCCGTGGAGACATAGCCTGCGCACAAGCTATTCATGAAACAAATTATTTCCGATTTACCGGACAGGTCAAACCGGATCAAAATAATTTTGCAGGACTTGGTACGACCGGGCCTGGTGTTGACGGTGCTTCCTTCAAAACACCGGAGGAGGGAGTACTTGCCCATATTCAACATCTATTTGCTTATGCTTCAAACGAGAGACTGCCTGAATCCTATCCGCTTCTCGATCCGAGGTTTTCGCTTGTCAGCAGAGGAAGTGCCCGGTATTGGACAGGGTTGAATGGAAAATGGGCAGTACCTGGTACAACTTACGGCCAAAGTATATTGAACGTTTATAGCAGAAACCTGAATCATGCACTTGAAGAAATGGAAAGGCAAAAGAAAATCATTCAATCAAGAATAGATTTATTAAAATAGTAGAAGGCCCGTCCCGATTGCTTTAAAGCAATGAAGGGCGGGCCTTTGTGAATTTACTTTCTGATCAGGCGTGGAATAATACAAGTTTACCAAGCGGGGAGGTGCAGCGGTGGGTATGATCAAGGTACCCCTTTTCCCCGAGTAAGGATTCGCCCGCTTTCTTGGCTTCACTATCTGAGGAAGCTTCGAAGGTTTCGTCGAGAATTTTCGTGCCGTCTTTTTCAAATACTGTCAACTTATATGTTTTCATCATCTATACCCCTTTGTCTGTGAATCTCATTCTATATTATTTTTCCACAATTTTTGAAAAATTTAAAGTCTAAATGGATAATAAAATTTAAGTTTGAAAATGAAACCTTTTTAAAAGAAAATCGTAGAAGTAAGTAGACTAAAAGGAAAAGGATGAGAGGAGAAACTTCAAATGAGTTTATCAATTCAGCAGGTCACCAAGAAGTTCGGCAGCTTCACAGCGGTCGATAAATTGTCCATTACGATTGAACCCGGAGAAATGTTCGGATTCCTGGGAGCGAACGGGGCAGGTAAGACGACAACATTCAGGATGGTATTGGGATTATTGGACCCGACTGCAGGAGAAATCACCTGGAATGGCAGCATAATCGATTATGCCACGAGCGGGGAAATCGGATATCTGCCTGAAGAGCGCGGGCTGTATCCCAAGATGAAGGTCAAGGATCAGATTGTTTATCTGGCAAGGCTCCGTGGCATGGACAAGAAGGACATACTTAAGGAATTATCCAAATGGCTTGAAAAATTTAATATCCCGCAGTATTTAGATAAAAAAGTGGAAGAACTCTCGAAGGGTAATCAGCAAAAGATTCAATTCATCTCATCGGTCATTCATAAACCGAAGCTTTTGATCCTGGATGAGCCATTCAGCGGATTGGATCCTGTAAATGTGGAATTACTTAAAGATGCAGTCAGGGAATTAAAAAAGAATGGCACGACCATTGTTTTCTCTAGCCATCGGATGGAACATGTGGAGGAACTATGTGAAAGTTTATGCATCATGCACCATGGTCGCCCGGTCGTACATGGGGGATTAAAAGACATCAAGCGTTCCTTCGGCAAAAAGAATGTTGTAATCAATGCTGATTTTGATTTAACCTCATTACAGAACTTCAATGGCGTGACTAAGTCCAAGGAAACAACTGAAGGCGTCCTGCTGCAGGTAGAGTCGGAGAAAGCTGCAGAAGAACTATTCCATCATGCCGCTCAAAAAGGATTCCTCCGAAAATTCGAATTGGAAGATCCGTCACTGAATGATATTTTCATCGAAAAGGTAGGTACTTCCTATGAATAAATTCATGATTATGCTTGCCCACTCTTATTTCTCGAAACTTAAAGCCAAATCTTTTATCATTTCTACCATCATCATTGCAGGGGCACTTATATTATTGACGAATTTTGATTCGATCATTTCAAATTTCAAGGGTGACGAAGAAGAGAAGGTTGTTGTCCAGGATGAGACCGGCTATCTTTATTCGATGCTTAAAGCCCAGGTGACTGTTATGAATGATGACATTAAGCTGACAGATTCAGACGATTCGATGGAAGAAATCGAAACGAAAATCGAAGAAGGGGAAGTCAAAGGACTGCTCGTATTGACTGAGGGAAAAGATGGTCTTCCCCAGGCACAATATAAATCAACTTCATTGTCTGATTCATCGTTGACGTCTGACTTGCAGCTTGCTCTCCAGAATATCAAATCATCTCTGGCTGCAAATAAACTCAAACTTTCAAATGAAGAGCTGGCAACATTAAGCGGACCAGTTACATTTGAAAAAACAGCCTTGTCAGAGGGAGCTAAATCGGAAGAAGAGCTGAGTCAGGCAAGGGGGATTGTCTATGTTCTATTATTCTTCATTTATTTCTCTGTCATTGCTTATGCCAATATGACGGCGATGGAAGTGGCCACAGAGAAAAGTTCAAGAGTGATGGAAATATTGATTTCCAGTGTATCTCCAGTGAAACAAATGTTTGCGAAGATCATCGGAATCGGTCTTGTCGGATTGACTCAATTAGCCGTCATCCTCGGGGTGGGTTATATCACATTACTCAACCGGAAAGATGAACTTGCAGGAGGTTTCTTTGAATCATTCGGGTTTGAATCCTTATCGGTAAGTGTCATCTTGTATGCAGTCGTATACTTTTTACTTGGATACTTTCTTTATGCAACGCTTGCGGCCCTGCTGGGTTCACTCGTAAGCAGGATTGAAGATGTTCAGCAGATGATCATGCCGATGACCTTCCTGATCATGATTGGGTTCTTCATCTCTATGTTTGGACTTGGGAATCCTGAATCAAGCTTTATCACGGTTACGTCTTATATTCCGTTTTTCACTCCAATGGTCATGTTCCTCAGAGTCGGGATGCTGAATCTGCCTGTATATGAACCGATAATCGGAATTGCAGTATTGCTTGTCACCATCATTCTTCTCGGAGTTTTTGGGGCACGCGTATATCGAGGCGGAGTATTACTTTACGGTAAATCAAACTCTTATAAGGATATTAAAAAAGCAATAAACCTTACGAAAAACAAATGACAAAACAGGCTGTCTCCAAATCAGGGGACAGCTTTTTTGATTGATTTCTTCATACTTTTAATGATAACAGCTGAAATACCAGCAGGATTTAGGATATAATGAGAGTACAGAACGTACATTCGTAACGGAGAGGGGATTTCATGGAGAAGATACGATTCATTCATTGTGCAGATTTGCATCTGGACAGTCCGTTTATCGGGTTGAAGCACCTTCCAGCGGAAATATTCGACCGCATCCAGAACAGCACATTTGCTGCATTTGAAAAGCTGGTAAAGGAAGCGATACATCACCGAATTGATTTTATGATCATAAGCGGAGACCTGTTTGATGAAGAGGACCGAAGTATAAGAGCACAGGCCAAGCTTCTGAAGCAATTCAAACTCTTGGATGAAAGCGGCATTCCCGTATATGTCATTCACGGAAATCATGATCATCTGGGTAGTTTCCGGCTGAAGCTTGATATGCCGGGTAATGTCCACATTTTTGATATGGAGACCGAAGTGAAGGAGCTGGTGACAAAAAGAGGTGCCACAGTGAAGCTGGCAGGATTCAGCTATGGCACCCGTCATATCCGAGAGAGGAGGATTACAGACTATCCAAGACATATAGAAGCTGATTATGTCATCGGACTCCTGCATGGAAGCGAAGGAAGCGTTCATTCCACCCATGAACATTACGCCCCGTTCACCATCAATGAACTGAAAGAGAAAGCCTATCATTATTGGGCGCTAGGTCATATCCATCAACGCCAGATTCTGAATACCGAGCCTCCGATTGTCTATCCGGGAAATATTCAAGGCAGACACAGGAAAGAGACAGGGGAAAAAGGCTGTTATCTGGTAGACTTACACCAACAAGATGCGGTTCTTGAATTCATACCGACCCAGGATATCCTTTGGGAAAAAATAGAGGTGTCTCTCTCAGGTATCGAACGATTCGGCGAAATGTTCCAGAAGATTATGAAAGAGACAGAAGCGTATGAAGTGAGTGGGGATTGCCTGCTTCAGATCGACCTGGTAGACTATCATGATTTATCAAGTGATATGATTCACGCTGTGGAAACTGGCGATCTTCTT
>NZ_JABMCR010000429.1 GCF_013179555.1 Bacillus haikouensis | reverse complement strand
CCTAATCCGACGCGTCGCTCACCAAGTGCCTGCTTTTTGTTTTCCTCCAGGAAATAAGGTGTCGCATCGATGACATTATCCTGCATGCGCACGCCTACTTCGACTGTTTTCTTCAGTTTTTCAAAGTCAACTGTCTTCGTTTCCTTGTCCGCGAATCGAGCCAGGTTGACAGCTGCAAGGTTACAGACTGAAAATGGTGCAAGTGGCTGTTCGCCACAAGGGTTAGTCGCTACTACCTTTTGACCGTATGCTTTCGCATTTGTCATATCATTCGCATTGTCGATAAAGAAGATTCCCGGCTCTGCAGAATAAGTGGCACATACATTGATCAGATTCCAAAGCTCTTTGGCTTTGATCTTTCTGTATGTTCTCACTTTATATCCCATCGTTTCCCACTCACGGACATCTCCTACATTATGCCATTCTTCATTATAATACTTCATTTGCTCGGCATCGTAGCTTTCTACATCGGGGAAGCGAAGCTCGTATTCTTCATCTTTTTCAACTGCATCCATGAAATCACTTGTCAGGCAGACTGAAATGTTGGCTCCAGTCAGGAATTCCGGGTTATGTACACTGTATGTACCACCCGTCCGCAATTTCTCTTCAGCATTCTTAAAGATCTTCTCGTTAAATCCACCGTGGCCAGGGATTTGTTTATAATTAATAATTCCTTGGTACATTGCTTCTTCCTGCTCTGTCAAAGGAGTGAACTTCAATTTGTCTTCTGCTGCTTTTTTAATATTTTCATCCTGTGTATTTTCTAATAGATAGCGTAAAATACGCGGGTTCTGCATCTTAGAGATGATGAATTCAATTATGTCAGGGTGCCAGTCTGTTAGCATGATCATTTGAGCACCACGTCTTGATCCGCCCTGCTCAACCAAATGAGTCAGCTTCGCAATATCATCAAGCCAGGATACTGACCCTGAAGATTTACCGTTAACACCTTTTGCCAACGTATTGCGGGGACGCAAGGTGGATCCGTTTGTCCCTACACCGCCGCCTCTGCTCATGATTTCCATGACCTGCTTGCGGTGTTCGGAAATCCCTTCACGTGAATCCTGCACGAAAGGCATCACATAACAGTTGAAATAGGTTACATCTGTTCCTGCACCTGCTCCATACAGCACTCGCCCTGCAGGTACGAAATGCAGATTGACCAGTTCATGATAGAATTTTTCAAACCATTCCTTTTTCTTCTCAGGAGTTTCTTCTACTTCTGCCAATCCTGTCGCGTTCCGCTTGGCAATCTGTTCATAGTAGACTTCCAATGGCTTTTCTATGACATCCAGCGTACGTGTCACCGTGCCGGTTTCAATCTCTTGAGGCTTGTCAATCGCACTTCTGTATTCCTCTTCAATCCATATGTCAGCTTTCTTGTTTTCCCAATCAATGGCTGTGATATAGCCCAGTCCACGTGCAGGGAATTTCGGGTCTTCTTTGATTGTCAATACGACAAAGTCGCCTTCTGACAAGGTGATCTT
This sequence comes from Bacillus haikouensis, assembly GCF_013179555.1. Taxonomy (GTDB): domain Bacteria; phylum Bacillota; class Bacilli; order Bacillales; family Bacillaceae_B; genus Rossellomorea; species Rossellomorea haikouensis_A. Next base: position 1,055 of record NZ_JABMCR010000429.1, on the reverse strand, counting down.
TTCAGTATCTTTGAAAGAATAACGGTCGATCATAACCAGGCGGGATACACCTTTATGTGTAGTTTTCATATCCGGGGTAATAGGATGCACTTGGGGGAACAATCCAATATCCTGATTCAATCTTTCTTTGTTCAGTGTCATTGTTTTTTTCGACGCAACAGTCATATAGACAGCTCCTTCTACCATAAATGTTTCAACGTTTATTAGTTTGTAAGTAATGCTTTAACAATTAATACGTTATCACAGGCTCATTCTAAAATCAATAAATAAACACAATATATGGTGTGTAATATATTTTTCGACACACCATATATTGTGTTTCGGTCAGAAAATTAGGAATTTGTCAAACGCTCAAAAAGCAGGAAATAATAGAAAACAGGAGAATCTCATAGATAATATTCCTATTTTAATCGGTAATCTATTAATTTGAGAGTTGCTAAACTTTAATCTTAAATAATAGTTGGTAAAATAGGAAAAAGCGACACGAATCGCTTTTATTTATAAAAATTTTTTAACGTTTAAAATTCCACTCATCAGATTCGTATCTGTTTTTTGCCAGATTCTCTACATATTGAGTTTCCTTTTCAGAAAGGACATATGATTCCAGGTTGATATTCAACCCTTCTTCAAATCCTTCCTTAAATGCCTTCCGTGCCATTTCCATTGTAATTCTCTCAGAAGAAATCTCATTCATGGCAACGGCTTTATTTTTAAACGCTTTTTGCATACGGTCTTTTACCCGTTCAGAAGGGTACTTAAACAAGCTGAAGAGCTTATCTTCATCCAAATCCAGAAGGATGGATCCGTGCTGCAGGATGACCCCTTTCTGACGGGTCTGTGCACTGCCTGCAACCTTTCTGCCCTCAACAACCAGTTCATACCAACTCGGTGCATCGAAGCAGACGGCTGATCTCGGGTTCTTCAATCCTTCCCGTTCTTCTGCCGTTTTCGGAACGGCAAAGTAGGCCTCGAGTCCAAGCCCCTGGAAACCTTTCAATATCCCTTCTGAAATGACTCTGTATGCTTCCGTTACGGTTTTTGGCATTTCTGGATGG
>NZ_JABMCR010000428.1 GCF_013179555.1 Bacillus haikouensis | reverse complement strand
AGCTTGGGAAAATATTTTCTTCATTCCTTCCTGCAATCCATGTATCTTACTTTCGCTTGAAATAATCCCCAAAGACTTCAGCAATTCGAAATGGCCCATTCGTGTTGAAAATGGTTCTGAAGGGTTCATTGCATTTTCCATTGCCTTTACTGCCATCCGTTTAGAAGTTAGGAATTGAAGTGGATCTTGAATCTTATTAATGATATCCAGTGTTTCGTGATTAGATCCAGAAGAAGTCGACAGGTAGCTTTTTAAACTGTTTAAGAGAGAGCTGAATGTTTCCGGTCCTTTACCTGCTTCAAATGACAAGAGCACTTTTTCTGATAAAGGCAGATGATTTTTCATCATCTCTATTAACATCGGCAGCCGGCTTTTTGAGTTTCCGGCATTGATATGCTCCGAGGCAAATTGAAGTAATTCCCTGGTAATTGGTACTCTATTGTTTATTAATTGAATAACCGTATTGACAAGTTCTTTATTAGCGGGCTGATTATGTAATTGATTGATTAAAACCTGGGCAACACTTTTATTATTTTTTTCTCCGGAGCCTTGTTGAATGACACTGAGACTTAATCCACTATCCGTTTGATTGACCCTGACCCAATAACGATTCCCGGCTTCCAGGGGGGCATCAAGCTTTGCTATGAACTTCTGCCCTGAGGCTGATACCTCAGCCAAACCGTCACCGACAAGTTTATGGACAGAAACATGAAGAATTCTGCCATTCTGAAGGGAGAACGGTTTGCCTCTTATGTGGGATGAAGTGTGTGAATTATATGACCCTTGAATATCATTCATTTGTTATTACTCCCTTATCGTTTCATGTTATATCTCTTACCGGAGCAAAACTCTTTCTGTGAATAGGTGTAACACCATTTTGTTTCAAACCCTCTAAATGCCCTTTTGTCCCATAACCGGCGTTCTTGTCAAATCCATATCCAGGGTAAGTTAAAGCATACTCTTTCATGAGCTTATCCCGTGTTACTTTGGCAACGATGGAAGCTGCTGCAATGGATACGCTTTTCGAATCACCTTTTATGATTGACTCTTGCGGGTAGGGCGTATCCAATTTCATTGCATCAATTAATAGATAATCAGGATTTCTTTGTAGATTGGAGATGGCATATAGCATCGCTTTCTTAGTGGCTTCATAAATATTTATGGTGTCAATTTCCTCCGCATCAATCATTCCAATCCCGATAGAGACTGCTTTTTCCCTTATTACATCATAGAATTCATTTCGTTTCGTTTCCGAAAGCTGTTTACTATCATTTATGCCAGGCAGGTAAAAATCTTGAGGCAATATGACAGCAGCTGCCACAACGGGACCGGCCAAAGGTCCTCTTCCAACTTCATCTATACCAGCAATCGCTGAATAACCCTGTCTGACTATTTTATTCTCTAAAATAGTCAAGTTGGAGAAATCATCTTTTTCTTTCTTTAGTCTTTGAAGATTCCGGTTGTATTGTTCAATGATTTTCTGAACACCTTTTCTATTGTCTTTTTTCAACTTTTTTAGAAGCGGATCATCTTCTGACATCTTTGCTGCTAGTAACTTTATCTCATTAACTGACAAGTCCTTTGTTTCCAATTGTCACTGCCCCTTTTATATCGGAATCTTTCAACAAAAATAAAGAGGCATCAATAAAGAGCATCGTCCTCTTTAAAGAGCCTCATTCATCATTCATCGTCACTTTGAATCTCTTCGATCATGTCAAAGGTCATCGGGCCGAGCTGGACATTTCTAATGTCACGGATGATCACTTCTGAGGTTTTATCATAATCGACTTCCCCTCCGCCCATTAAGCACCCGCGCTTCTTCCCGACTGCATCGAATTTATCAACAATTTCATCGGGAATCACTTCAAGTCCGTAGCGTTCTTTTAATCGCTCAGGATAGTGGAGCTCGAGGAATTTCAATCCATATACCGCGATATCCTGCAGATTTAAGATTGTGTCTTTGATGGCACCCGTCAGAGCCAGTTTATAGCCTACTCGTTCGTCTTCGAACTTTGGCCAGAGAATACCAGGTGTATCAAGCAGTTCAAGTTCTTTCCCCACTTTAATCCATTGCTGGGCTTTTGTCACTCCGGGAGTATTACCTGTTTTAGCTATATTCTTTTTGGCGAGTCGATTGATTAATGTAGATTTACCCACATTCGGGATACCAACAATCATCGCTCTGATTGCACGGGGTCTCATTCCCCGTGACTTCATACGATCAAATTTCTCTTTCAAAATCTCTTTCGCTGATTGAACGATAGAGTGCAGGCCTTTCCCGCCCTGTGCGTTGACCGCAAGAGCGGTGATTTCCTGTTCCTGGAAATAAGCAATCCACTGATTCGTTCTGACCGGATCCGCCATATCTGCCTTATTAAGAAGAACCAGTCTCGGCTTTTGTCCGATTATCTCTTCAATCATAGGATTTCTGGATGATAAGGGAATTCGAGCATCAACAAGTTCGATGACGATATCGACCAGCTTTAACTTTTCGGTTACCTGCCTGCGGGCTTTAGCCATATGTCCCGGAAACCATTGAATGGTCATAT
>NZ_JABMCR010000427.1 GCF_013179555.1 Bacillus haikouensis | reverse complement strand
CTTGAATCAATTGGATATAACGCTGAATTTAATGACACTGGGTGCCATGACGGTAGCAATCGGGCGGGTCGTGGACGATTCAATTGTTGTGATTGAGAATATCTTTAGAAGAATGACGTTGAAGAGTGAAACATTGAAAGGGTTTCAATTAATTAAAGAAGCCACAGCTGAAATGTTTGCACCTATTGTGTCTTCCACTATTGTTACAATAGCAGTGTTCTTACCGTTGGGCTTGATAGACGGTCCAGTGGGAGAATTGTTTCTGCCATTCGGGTTGACGATTGTATTTGCATTGCTGGCATCATTACTTGTATCCATAACCATAGTGCCAATGATGGCCCATCTTTTATTGCGAAAAAAAAGCCAGCATAAAAATCAACATTCCAGAGACAAAAAAACGTCTCATTACAAAAGATTACTCAATTGGAGCTTGAATCATAAAGTTATCAGCTTTTTAATAGTGAATGTACTTTTAGTAGGCAGTTTGTTCCTTCTGCCGATGATTGGCGTAAGTTTCATTCCTGATAGTGAGAACAAAGTAATTATTGCTTCCTATAATCCAGTGCCCGGGTCAACAAACGAAGAAATAAAAAATGAGGTTCAAAAAGCAGAAGAAGTTTTGTTACAACGGAAACATCATAAGCATGTCCAGGCATCATTTGGTGAAGGAAACCCTTTAAACCCTTCAGATACGAAGCAGGTACTCTTTATTATTAATTACCATTCGGAATTGGAGGATATCACCAATGAGCAAGATGCTTTAGCTTCAAAATTAAAGAATGTAAACAAAGGGGAGTGGGATATTCAAAGTTCCGGCTCTGGAAATAATACGCTTTCGTTGTTTGTATACGGAGAAAACAGTGAAGAAGTAAATGATGCAGTTGAAATGATCAGAGAGAATTTAGAAACTGAAAAAGACTTGAACGGACTAAAAACCAGTACATCCGAATCGCTAAAACAACTTGGTTTTGTACTTGACACTGAGAAAATCGCCAAACTTAACATTCAGCCCTTCCAAATTTTTGAGGCACTCAGTCAGAACTCTTCTTCATCGCAAATCACCAGCCTGAGTGACGGAGGAGAAGTCATTCCCGTAAGGACAATTCAAAGAAAAGCTGAAGATTCCGCTTTCTCCTTGGAAAATATAAATGTAGAGAACTTAAATAATGAGGATATCAAACTTTCCGATATTGTTGAGGTGGAGGAAGAAACTGCACCTGCTTCCATTACCAAAAGAAACGGAAAAGTATATGGAGTCGTTACTGCCAATATTACCAGTGAGGATGTTGCTGCAACTACCGAAAATGTACAAAAAGAAGTGGATCTATTGAATTTCGTTGAAGGCATTGAGGTAGAAGTTGGAGGAGTTGCGGAACAAATTGATGAATCATTCACTCAGTTAGGAGTAGCTATCGTCAGTGCTGTCATGATTGTCTATTTCGTGTTAGTCGTTACTTTCGGGGGCGGTCTTGCACCATTGGCGATACTATTCTCATTACCGTATGCAATTATCGGGAGTTTAGCGGGCTTAGTGATTACTGATGAACCAATCAGTATTTCTGTGATGATAGGAGCATTAATGCTGATTGGCATAGTAGTAACGAACGCTATTGTTCTTGTAGATCGCATTGTTCAGAGGGAAAAAGAAGGGAATAGTATAAGAGAATCAATTCTGGAAGCAGGTATGACAAGATTACGTCCTATTTTCATGACGGCCCTGGCAACAATCGGTGCTCTTGCCCCATTAGTCATCACTGGCGAGTCCGACGGAAGCGGACTCATTTCAAGCGGCCTTGGTATCACTGTAATAGGAGGTCTTATTTCATCTACGATTTTGACTCTATTCATCGTCCCAATAGCATATGAAACTTTAATTCTTCTGAAAAGGAAAATGTTAAAAAAGAACAGGAATGGAAAGAGAAACGAAGAAGTAGCTTAGCATTCTGCTAAGCTTTTCTTTTTAAAATTGAATGGAGGCGGGCAGAATGGGAAGTTCTCGTTGGAGAATGAAAGATGCTATGACTGTTTTATTCATTAATCTCATCGCTGGTTTTATTTTTGTTGATTTCTTATTAAAGCCTGCTCTTTTGGGAATGGGAATGGACTCTTTAGAGGCAGGAACGCTTGGCGGAATATTTTTAGCCAGTATTGCCTTTGCGACAGTGTATGTGTGGGGACTCAGAAAATATAATATAAGCTGGAAAGTGATAGGGGTGTTTAATGCACAGAGAATAAATCAGCATAAAAAAATAATATTCTTATATACGCTCAGTGCATTGGCAGTTTCTCTGATTATTTTATTTGTCATGTATACTCTCATCGGCGTATCCCCTAATGACCGTTCACATGCTGTCGATGAAATGAAGGTATCAGGTATCCTCCTTGCGATGCTCTCATCAGTGATTGTTTCTCCCGTCTATGAGGAAATTCTATACAGAGGTTTTCTTTATCCAACCATACGCAATACATTTGGTATAAAGAAGGCAATTCTATTAAGTTCATTAATCTTCTCACTCGTACACCTGCCGTCATTAGATATCCTGCCTGTTAA
>NZ_JABMCR010000426.1 GCF_013179555.1 Bacillus haikouensis | reverse complement strand
TACATCCGTAATTATCTTGTCATTGTCAGAAAGCCACTCATTAATAGAGATCATCTTTGAAGTTACTTCAGCGTTTGGAACAACAGGATTATCTTTGGGGATTACATCGGAACTTTCTACAATCGGAAAGTGTGTCATCATGATATTGATGTTTATCGGACGAGTTGGGATCCTCTCCTTCCTGTTTATGATCGGAGGCAAGGAGAAAACGGCAAATTATCATTATCCTAAAGAGCGGGTAATCATCGGATGACAATAAAAGGCTGAAATTTAGTAATCCTTTCTTTTTTGCATATTAAGGGACCTATATAAAAGCAGTGCAATTCTCATTAGAATCGCATTGCTTTTTTTATTGGAAAAGTATATCAAAGTTTTATGTATGTTATTTTCCTGTATTTTTTCTTTAATATTTATTAGGTATGTGCAAATAATAACTTTATTATGAAGCGGGAGGATCAAAATGGACAAAAATTCTTTTGTTTATAAAGAAATAAAAGAGCATCAGCAAAATAAACAGTTAACTTCAGCAGAACTTGCAGATTTGTTTGCCAATTATCTTGGAGACTCTATGTTTACTTGTGTTTTCGACCATTATCTTCAAGTTGTGGAAGATGACGAAGTGAAAGATTTTATAGAATTTGCAATTGGACTTTCTAAACGGCATGTTAAGCAAATAAGTGAAATTTTTACTGTGGAAAAAATCCCTATACCCGTCGGTTTTGGGGAACAGGATGTTAGAAAAGATGCACCTCGTCTATTCAGTGATATGTTCATGGTTTTTTATATTACGCAAATGGCAAGTATAGGATTAACTACCTACGGGGGAGCTTATGGGAATGCCACTAGACAAGATATACTGAATCATTTTAGAAACACGATAAATGATTCCGCAGAAACGTATGAGAGAGGAATTCATTTATTACTTACTAAAGGCTTTGACTTAAGCCCTCCCACCATTCCTTATCCTAAAGGTGTTGATTTTGTTGAAAAAAAATCATTTATTTCCATTATTACTGGAAGAGACAGACCCCTTACCGCAAATGAAATCAAACACTTGCAATATAATATAAATACCAATATCTTAGGTAAATCGTTAATGATAGGATTTAGTCAAGCTGCCTCTTCAGCGAAGATAAGGAAATACTTTCAAAAAGGAACCCAACTTGCTGATAAACAAATTAAAGGGTTATCCTTACAATTAACAAATCAGGATTTGCCTTCGCCTAAATTAATGGACGCCCATATAACAGATTCAACCACTGCACCGTTTTCAGATAAACTTATGTTGTACCATAGTTCATTAGCAGGAAATGTTGCTCTCACCAACATAGGTACTGGACTCGCACAAATGATGAGGCATGACCTGGCAGCGGAATTTACGGCACTAATTCCTGTGATCGGGAAGTACAATAATGATGGACTCAATATGATGATCGAACACGGATGGTTTGAAGAACCATTTACAGCTGCTGACAGAAAAAAACTTTCTGAATCTCCACGAGGGAACCAATCCTGAACCTTAAATGGTAAAAGGTAATTTCTTTAAAAAAAGTAGGCTGATACAAATGTGAATAAGAATGCGATTGAGAAATTGTTATGGTCTATCGCCTTACCCGGATTTGGGCAACTATTAAATCAAAAATATGTAAAAGGTATTGTGTTCATTTTCCTTGAATGTCTTATTAATATCCAATCGAACTTTAATAAAGCTATCATTTCGAGTTTTCAGGGAAATATGGATGCTTCGATTGATCAAGTCGATCTCCAGTGGCTGATGTTTTATCCTTGTTTGTATTTTTTTTCGATGTGGGATGCTGTAAAGGATGCGAATAGAGGACAAGAGAATTCGACGCTTTTATTTCTTCCTTTTGTTTTTGCTGCGTATTTCGTCACAGTTGGATTAATTTATTCAACCAAGGTCAGCTTATTTGGAATAGTGTTAGGACCTGTTTTTTTACCGATGCTCTGTGTAATACCGGGAGTTATTATAGGATTAGTTTTAAGAAAACTCATTACAATGTTTATAAAATAAGAACGTCATTTTCTTAATTGGAAAATGGCGTTCTTTATTATGTGCTTTAACAAGAAAATGCTGAATCAGAAAAAAAACAGTGTGAAATATAAGAAATATACACACTGTATGAATTGTTGAATTATTTAAAAACAGAATAAGGTACATCAAATAAGAACAATAGCCCGATAATGACGGGGGCAGAGATAATCCATGCGTAAATTGGTCTTTTATGATGAATGATAAGTAGGGAGAACATCATGATATTGAAGGCGATATCCCAACCGAAATGCCAGCCATGGTAATAAGCCATATTTCCTGCTAGTTGAAACAGGCCCTCTGTTGTGCCGAAAATCGCCGTCCAGAAAAGGACCCACAATATCCTTCCGCGAAGTGTTTCCGGGAGCCTTCCTATAAAGATCGCTATGGTTGCTGTATATTGAATCAGCATTTTTAATAATGCAATGGTGGTATGATTCAAATTTAAGCTCTTGTCAAGGGGTCCAACTGGTTGGAACTCCCACATCGAATAGTCATAGAGGAGAAATTGTGAGAGTAAATCTCCAATGATGAAAAAAA
>NZ_JABMCR010000425.1 GCF_013179555.1 Bacillus haikouensis | reverse complement strand
TAATTATGAAAGTGGTAATTTCCTCAGTACCGGCACTATTAATTACCCTTAGAGTCATAAATTTTTAATCTGGAGAGTCGCCATCATAATCCCCTTGAGGATTATAACCTAAAAAGTTCATTCTAGTAATAAACAGACCTTTCTTTGAAAAAGGCAGATTAAGTCCTCCGGATCTGCAAGTGTAAATTGGTCATTAGTGATCAACAAGAAAGGAAGTTTTCTAGAAGGTTGTTGCATCGTCCTGACTCAAAACCTTTTTGTATTCTGTTGAGGTGCTAATACTAGCTCAACATTAAACAAGATACAGACTCACATTCGAAAACACCAAAATTCCGTATTTTCGTTCGCAGCAAAGATGGAAAAAGAGCCAAAAGAAAAGAGGCAAACCAATTTGGTCCGCCCCATTTTGAACGCTCTATTTCACCATAGATCCTTGAACGGACTGAGCAAGCATCACCATTTCAGATTGAGTCAAATCATTGGATGCAAGCATATAATCGACTCCGTTACTCGTCCATTTGATTGAATTATCCGTCATTGCAGCGACTGTGAATCCTAAGTCCACCAATTCACCCTTCAGTGAAGTCGATACAGTCATGGTAGGAACCACTGTCGTTTTCTCCTGGATGATCGTGAATGATTTTTCGCCATCGTACGTCAGGATGACACGCTTTCCATTTTCTGTAGCCACTTCTTTTTCTTCTGTCAGCTCAGTTCCTGTGATTTCGGACATAGGATAGAGGACAGTGAACTCCTTGTCTTCCACGTTTGCTGTAACCGGAACTTCAAGCTGGGCACCTGTCATGTTCTTCTTCATATCAAAGTCTTTTTTATCAAACGCCGCTTTCATATCCATTTTGGAAAATTCCACTTTCACAAGAGAGTTGTTATCTGCATCCATCACCTTGACGGTAGCCGGAGACAGATCTTTCTTGTTAAAGGCAATCTCCTGGGTCGGAAGCATCTGCTTATTCTGATAACGGGTTTTTGTCGTGAATACATAATGATTCTTCGTTTCTTTAAAGGTCGCTTCCTTATCTTCCAGTACATCCTGGACCAGAGATTCATACAGATAAGCCTGACTGCTGTTGTTAGGCCATTCACTTTGGAAGCGGAAGCTCTTATTCAGCGCAGGGGTTAAGACAAATACTCCTTCGTCATTCCGGAGAATCATTTGACTTTGATCCTTCGCAGCATTTTTGAGAGCCACCCGGTAGTAATTAGGGTTATTATGCCATACTTCCACATCATAGGTCTGTGGTTCATCGCCAACCTGAAGCGTCATTTTGGCGTCAGCTTTATACCCCTTCATGTCCTCTACCTTTGACTTCAGATCCTTCGTCACGTCTTCCTTCGATTTCTCCCCGCAAGCAGCCAGCATCAACACTGCAAGCATGGCCATCACTAGTACAACTAGCTTTTTCTTCATTTTTTCAACCCCTTTTGTCTCAAGATAAACGTAATTGAGAGAGGGGAAAGCTAGACAGTATAAGAAAAAGACGCTCTTTATCTTTGTCTCTCTTACAATCGGATGTACCGACAGTATATACCTAGCCTTGTCTCTCCTATTGCACTACTGAATATATGAGACAACCTAAGGGAATATGCTAGCGAAGATGACAAGCTCGAACTTTTTTATTCTTCCGCCGGCCCTTTTCCATAAGATTGTTCCTCTTGTATAAAACCGGTACATTGAACATGCTTTCTTCCAACTAAGCTTAAACGAGAAGGGTCCGTACAATTAGGTTCAGGCATTTCTTTGTGTCTTAACCAACAAAGTTGTGAAAAGGGCCTTACTCTTCAATGATGACTTGTGCTGCGGCAAACTCCCTGCTGTGGGTGATGGACAGATGGGCGTTCACCCCTTCAGGCTTCGAAAAAAACGGCTTGCCGTTCGGACCTTTGCTTATCTCGATATCCTGAAAAGAAAGGGCATGACCGATTCCCGTCCCTTTTGCTTTCGCAAAAGCCTCCTTTGCGGCAAATCTGCCCGCAATGAACTCAGTGGAGCGGGAACCCGTCAAAATTTCCAGATCACCCTGCTCCTTTATGGTAAGAACCCTTTTGACCAACTTCGGCTGCCGGCCTGCCAGATGTCGTATACGTGCAATTTCGATAATATCCATACCTATTCCTTTAATCATATGCAGATCTCCTTCTACTCTTGTCCTTTTTCTCATATAGTTTATTTATAGTATATAATGAACCCATGTAATTCTTTCAGCTAGGTTACTTTTCTATTAGGAGGATACACTATGTTTGTCAGAACGGAAAGCTTCTCCCAGTTCTTACGATTATATCCGGTCATTTCACTGATCGTTTTCATTCATATCGTGCTCTTTTTGGTAAGTGCACTGCCCATTTTTCCACAGCTTTGGGTGTATGAACAGCTGGCTGGCGTGAATCTTTATATTAAAGAAGGCGAATGGTGGAGACTCATCACGCCTATCTTCGTCCATCTCGGTTTCGCTCATCTTTTATTCAACTCTTTTTCACTCGTGTTATTCGGACCGCCGCTTGAAAATCGCCTGGGCAGGGTCAGGTTTATTCTTGTTTACATGGCGAGCGGTATTTTCGCTAATATTATTACCTATATC
>NZ_JABMCR010000424.1 GCF_013179555.1 Bacillus haikouensis | reverse complement strand
ATGCGGCATGTACAATAACTCGGGCGAATTTGCTATAAAGGTGGGGATCCCGGCAAAAAGTGGAGTTTCCGGCGGGATAATGGGCAGTGTACCCGGCAGATGCGGAATTGGCATATTCGGCCCTGCATTGGATGAAGTGGGAAACAGCCTTGCTGGCGTAAAGCTGCTGGAAGGGCTAAGTGCAAAGTATTCATGGAGTATATTTTAAGTTTTTCCTATTTCAGGGTATTCCCCCATTCGTAAATCCCCTTACAAATGAGCTTATTTTTCTTGCATTTTATATGATTTAACGATAAAATTTTAAGACAGGAATGCTATTTGTTCGGAATGGGGGGATCACTGTGGCGTCAGAAATGACAGTTAATCATCGGGACAAGGCCTATGAATTACTAAAGGCTGATGCAGAAAAGATATTACAGCTTATTAAAGTACAAATGGATAATTTAACGATGCCCCAATGTCCTCTTTACGAGGAAGTATTGGATACCCAAATGTTCGGATTATCTCGGGAAATAGAATTTGCTGTCCGGTTAGGGCTGGTGGACGACGTAGATGGAAAAGAATTAATTGATTCTTTAGAAAGAGAACTTTCTGCCCTTCATGAAGCGTCCACTAAAAAGTAAAATAGTCATGACAACTCAAACAATACTTCACTCTGTTGTTTGAGTTTTTTTGTAGAAGTACATAAAATCACTCTGCCTAACACACTAAGAGTATATACATTGACTTATATGATCGCTGCACTGAACGAAAAGAAGAAATGATATAAGAAAAAGGGTTGACTTGTCATGATAAAAAAAATAATGAAGTCCTACGACTATTCTTTGATAGCTGTATACGTATTCCTGTGTTTCTTTGGGCTGGTCATGGTCTACAGCGCCAGTATGGTGATGGCTGTCGAACGCTTCGAATTGGAGAGCGACTATTTTTATAAAAAGCAGCTGATCAACGTCCTGATTGGCTTCACTGCATTTACTGCAGCCGCATGGTTTCCGTATAAAGCTTTTCAGGTAGGGAAGATCATCAAGGCTCTCATGTTCATCATTATCGGTATGCTGATTTCTGTACATTTCATCGGCAGTGAAGTGAATAATGCCAGGAGTTGGATTGACCTTGGATTCATGAGAATCCAGCCATCTGAATTTGCAAAGCTTGCAGTTGTCATTTACCTCGGTTCGGTCTATTCAAAGAAACAAGCATACATCAATGATTTAAATCGGGGGCTTGCTCCGCCGCTTATCTTTCTCGGTTTTATTTGTTTTATTGTCTTCCTGGAACCGGATTTTGGCACTGCTGCAATCATCTTTGCGATCGGAGCAATCGTCATCATGTGCTCCGGCATCAACTTCCGTACATTCTTTAAGCTTGCCGGAATTGGGACGGGCTTACTTGTCATCGTCTCGCCGTTCATCTATTTAGCCAGGGGATTTATTTTCACGGACGAAAGAATGAGCAGGATAGAAGCCTATTTGTCTCCATTTAAGGATGCACAGGGGGAAGGCTATCAATTGGTTAACTCTTACCTTGCCATCGGGTCCGGCGGAGTCCAGGGTCTCGGTTTGGGCCAGAGTGTGCAGAAGCTTGGTTATATACCTGAACCGCAGACAGACTTCATCATGGCCATCATTGCAGAAGAATTAGGTGTGTTGGGTGTCAGTTTCGTCATCCTCGGTTTATCTTATATTGTTTTAAGAGGGATTTATATAGGGGTGAAATGCCAGGACCCATTCGGGACGATGCTTGCCATCGGAATTTCGAGTATGATCGGCATACAGGCTTTTATCAATCTTGGCGGGGTGTCCGGACTGATTCCGATTACAGGCGTTCCATTGCCGTTCATCAGTTACGGAGGATCTTCTTTGCTGGTCCTGTCCTTATCTCTTGGCGTCCTTGTCAACGTCTCCATGTTTGTGAAATATGAAGAAAAATATAAAACGAAGAAGGAAAATGCCGAACCGTTGGAGAATATGTCTACTAACAAGAAAATATATGGTGTTAAAATGTAGATCTATATTAGAGGATTAAAAACTCTATGTCTAGGGTCTGCCCCCTAAGATAAGCTCGCATCCATCTTTCGGGTCAGCCTTTTTTTAATAGACTAGTAATGAAAGATTTTCAATCATGAACTAACTCAGAAGGAGAGATTGTATTGAAGAAAATTCAAAAGGTATTAGTCGCAAACCGTGGAGAAATTGCCATCCGGGTCTTCCGTGCATGTACGGAATTGAATATCAGAACCGTTGCTGTTTACAGTAAAGAAGATTCCGGATCTTATCATCGATATAAAGCAGACGAAGCATACCTGGTCGGTGAGGACAAAAAGCCAATAGATGCATACCTGGATATTGAAGGTATTATCACAATAGCCAAGAAGTCCGGGGTTGATGCCATTCACCCGGGATATGGATTCCTTTCAGAAAATATCCATTTTGCCAGAAGATGCGAAGAGGAAGGAATCACATTCGTCGGCCCTCATTCCACTCATTTAGATATGTTTGGAGATAAGGTCAAAGCAAGGAAGCAAGCCCAGCTTGCGAACATACCTGTCATCCCGGGAAGCGACGGACCGGTATCCACACTGGAAGAAGTCATCAGCTTC
>NZ_JABMCR010000423.1 GCF_013179555.1 Bacillus haikouensis | reverse complement strand
AATTTTGTACCTCCAAGGATGTTAGATGTTACGATGAATAGGGAATAAATATTGTATTATGAACTCTTTTTCAGTCCAATGCATTTCATTTCTTTTAAACCGCCGCAGATGCATTCATCCAATAACCCGAATAATAAATGACCAGTGGACATCCGCATACGTTTAAGAGCGTAAAAATGTGCTTCTGTAGGTACAGTGAATGTTTCTATGTACCTATCGGGGTTTCCTTCGGATCTTTCCCATCGGATGTTAACCGCATCATACCGGGGCAATGACTGAATAATTTTCCACATAATCTGCCGGTACTGATGATGAAGACTTTGCTTGATTTCATATTCCAGATAAATTTGTAATGATTTTTTCATTTGAAAACAACTCCTTTTAACCATATCATGAAGGGCAACGAAAACAAACGTAATCAGTCAAGGGAGGACTTTTTTTGGATACAGGTACTCATATTGTGATGGGATTTGCTCTGGGAGGCTTGGCTACTCTCGATCCCACAGTCGCTGAAAGCAGCGCTACTTCTGCCAGTGTTCTTATAGCTGCAGTCATCGGTTCTCAGATCCCTGACATTGATACAGTATTGAAGCTCCGTAATAATGCGGTATATATACGTCATCACCGGGGAATCACTCACAGCATTCCAGCCGTACTGTTGTGGCCGCTGCTCATTGTCGGATGCATCTATCCTTTTTTTCCGGAAGCCAATTTGCTTCACTTATGGATTTGGACATTCATTGCGGTATTCCTGCATGTATTTGTCGACATATTCAACGCATACGGCACACAGGCCCTGAGGCCGATTTCGTCGAAATGGGTCGCCTTGGGCGTCATTAACACGTTTGATTTACCCATTTTTTCTATACATGTAATCGGCCTGATTCTATGGGCATTCGGATTACCGCCTGGAGAGACTTTCCTGGTCATGTATATCATCATATTTGCTTACTATGTTCTCCGGTTTCAGGTTCAAAAAGCAGTTAAAAATGCTGTTAAAAGAAGAATACCTGAAGCCGAAAAGATCATCGTCTCCCCCACTATGCGATTCTTTCAGTGGAGACTTGCGGTAATTACGAAGGACAAATTTTATGTGGCAAGGGCGTACAGGAGATCGATAACGATTTTTGAAGAATTCAAACGAATCCCCGTACCCGATCTGCCGGTCATAGCCTCCGCTAAAAAAGATAAGAATTTATCGGCTTTTCTATCCTTCTCACCTGTTTACAGATGGGAAATCGATGAATACGACGATCATTTCGAGGTCCGCTTCATCGACCTGCGCTACAGAAACGATGGTCATTATCCATTCGTCGCACTCGTCCAGCTCGACAAAGATCATTCTGTGGTAAGCTCCTATACGGGATGGGTCTTCAGCGAAGAAAAGCTCCGTAAGAAAGTCGATATCGACATTTTAATCGATTAATGGACCGAGGGACTGGCTACTGGCATACTAACAGCCGGTCCCTCGACACTTTAATGCATTAAATCATCATTGCTTTCTCCTTCTATATCGAGCAGATGCTTGTATTTCGGGTTTCGCGCAGCAAATTCGTGTATACGGGAACCATAATTGGTAATCCATTGGCGGACCACCTTCTCAGTCATTTCTTTACCCTGATATTCGTATCCTGCCTTTGCATAAGTGGTCTCAAAGTCTTCCCACACAAGCTCGACCCATGTTCTGGCCCGCTCGTATGAAAGTCGCGAATTCTTCTCCATTAATAATTCAGTAAGCTCATGGAATGTCGACTCCATTTTGCATCCTCCTTTTCCATTTGTTTTTATGATAATGTACAGAGATCCATCCATACTAAGAGTACGTGGTTAAGCTTAGTGGTCGTATTTGCTTTTTCACGGTATAAGATAAAACCTTTTAGGAGGCAGATCATGCGTAATAAAACAACCGGGTTCCCCAATATGAATAACAATAAATTCGAAGGTGAACCGAGAGCGAAAGCCGAATATGCATCTAAAAGGGCAAATGGCACCATCAATACCCATCCTCAAGAACGAATGGCGTCTTCAGGAAAAAGAAAACAAGATTCGATTTAACGAAAGTTATTCTAGGGGGTAGTCACGATGGCAAACAAAAACAACTTCTACCGAAACAAGTACAGCAGTCCATTCAATAAAGGATTTTATAATCCGAAACATGCCCATGCACAGGCAAATGGACAAACCACTCAAACACAGGATCTGATCATTCTGGAAGCTCAAACCCGTAAGCGTTCATAAACCTGTGAAGGTCCGTGCCCCATCGCTTAGAAGCGCGAGGCACGGACCTTAATTTTTATTTCTTGTCTGGTGTAAGCAGGGAAATCGGCAGTGCTTCTTCCTGCCCATCACCGCCAAGACGGTAGCCCCATGCAAACACACCATTCAGGTAGTCTACTTTAAAGAAAACACCGGGGTCCCCTTCAATAGCGTAAATGCCTCCTGGTTTATAAGCTTCAGGATTCAACAGGTACGCTTGAGCCATCAACGCTTTCCGTTCCAGCACAGCGAATTCATTCACGATTCCCAGCTGTTCGGCTTTTCTGGCTTTTTCCTTCAGCCGCCCAATTTCCTGCTGTAATTCATGCTGTGACATTTCACTGTATCTTCTCTCTT
>NZ_JABMCR010000422.1 GCF_013179555.1 Bacillus haikouensis | reverse complement strand
TGTTGCAGGACATTTACCTAAAGGGTATGGATTCCCGCAGACTGTGCGTAAAGTAAGAGTGGACGATGCGTGGCAATACGAGGTTAAAAATAGTAAGGGAGAAACGTACTATCTTACTGCATCGAATGAATTTGTCACGGTCGAACATACGCCTGCGACATCCACTGCAAAGAAGCCAGCGACACCAAAACCTAATGGTCCTCATGTAATTGGAGAAATTATGATCGTCAATGTACGATCATCTGCTATTATTCAAGATCGACCGGATAGAAACAATTCTAAAAACATAGGTACGATTCGAAAAGGTAGAACAATTCAGGTTACCGGATCAGTAGGAGGGAAAAACAGTTCCTCCGGTTATTGGGAAGTGGTTTACAAAGGACAAAGTGGGTATATAACAGGAGAGTTTGGTGAATATTGCCCCTATTAAGAGACAAAAGGAAATTATCACAAGATTGACATAAACTAGAACCCTCTTCATAAATTGGAGAGGGTTTAGCCGATTTTTAGAATATTAGGGGCTAACTTACTGATTCTGATTAATCTGAAGTTGAAGAAAGCTTAATTCAACTCATTTAGAATTGTTATTTGATTAAGGTTTCTCTCTGCTGCTGTTCCAATTAATAAGCAAAATACTAACTATGCCCCCAAGCTGAAACATAATTGCATAATTGAGGTCACCGTTGTCAACGAAAAGTAGTTGATAAATAAATATAATTATAGATATTACTGATAATATAAGTAGTGCTTTTTTTCCACTCATTTATATATCCTCCTAGAAGCTCCCACATATTATAATATATCTCCTTCCTATTAGAGTAAGTGAATAAGTGAATTTTGAAAACGATAAATTCAATTTATTCCCAAAAGAATATTAAAATGTATATAGACTAGTATTATCTTAAAAATCTAAGATAAAGACAAAATAACTTGAAAATAACTAAAAATACCATTTTTGTAAAAAAAAGATATTTTGTGGTATATTTGGACTATCAAAGAGGAGGGGTAATATGTTTAAAAAGTCAGTGGTAGTTCTTTTGTGCAGTACAATGTTGGCAACTCCTGCATTGGCATCTGCATCAGAGAACGACTTACTAAAAAATCAGACAGATAGCATAAAATTAGAAGTTGGAGGTGATAATTTTACATTCACTACATATGAAACAGATAATCTCAAAATGGTGAAGGTTGAAGATGAAAAAGGGGAAGAACAGTCAAAAGCAATATACAATGAGTCAACAGACGAATTATATATCAATGGTGAAAAGCAAAATCCAGAAGAAGTTATAGATTTTTCCGGATTAGAAAATGCTGAACTTCCTAAAATTAGTGAGGATGGAGTTGGAACAAAAGCAATTGAGTATCCAGGTGATCCAGGATCTTCTTGGAGTTACAAAACTTCTTTTACTAAAACATTTAGTCCTTTTGCTTTAGCACCTACAATATTAGCGACCTTATTAGTTTCCGCATCATTAGATACTAAAACATTAAGAAATAGAGCTATGGTATTAACTGCTATAACCGGTGTTATGGCACTTTCAACATCTTTATCAAAAATATTTAAAGTAAGAGTATATAAGCGCTGGTGGGATAGAGAGTATCCAATGGCAGATAGATGGGAATACAGAGTAATAATTAATGTTTATAATTCTAAGGGTAGTTTTCTTAGAGGGATTGATTTTGAATGTTATTAAGACAAACACTTATTTAGGATTGAAGTAGAATACTATTTTTGTAAATACTTTACTAAAATAATAATAAGGGAGAGGGGAGACTCAATGATGGAGATCCCTTTTCCTTTTTCATTATAGAGTAATGCCGTGCATTTCCTCCTTGAAGACTGTTAGTTTCGACAAGTATTTATAAAACCACTTTCAGATTAAACCTCATCGTAATCAAACCGAACCATTGCTTCTAACTCTTCAACTTTTTCTATACACTTTGCCACATGTATTAATAAATCCTTATTAGTTAGCTTTCCATCATCAATTGCCAACCCTAAATTTATTAGCTTCTCCTTTAGCATTATTAACTCCATTCGACTCACCTCTGATATTTTTGTTTTATTTCACTTTTCTAAGCACACAACTTTTTTTAGAAATTAAATAAGCACTCTCTAAAGAGTACTCAGGTGATTTCTTAAATTTAGGATTCCATTTACTTAAGGAGTCTATTATCAAAAAATGAATATTTTTTTACAATTTCCTCGAAAGTTCCTTCATCAATGTATGGCTGATTCGACTTATCTGGACAATCCATGTGGAGTACAGTGTGTGCTCTGTTTAATACTACTTGATCAGTGGGTAAGTATGCCTTTTGACAATTTGGACAGTAAATTTTTTTCTTCTTCATTATAGTGTCACCTCCTTTTCTTCCTTTCTTTAGTATTACGACAAATGTAAATGATTTCCTTTATTTAATTTTAAATAATCAAGGGGAAAGAAATAATTAGCTAAAAAGGAAGTAATTATATATTAGGATCCCATGTAATAATCAAAGTCTTTACTCCTAAAAAAGCATAAAAAAGCCTCCTTCATTTGAAGTAGGCTTTAATTAAGTATTAATTATATATAGTAATCGAAGTGGAAACTAATCCAGCATAGTCTGTTCTGGCC
>NZ_JABMCR010000421.1 GCF_013179555.1 Bacillus haikouensis | reverse complement strand
TATCTACACCTGAATACATAGGGTGTAAGAAGCGAACGCAGGGAACTGAAACATCTAAGTACCTGCAGGAAAGGACATCAACCGAGACTCCGCAAGTAGTGGCGAGCGAACGCGGACCAGGCCAGTGGCAATGATGAATAAAGCGGAACGATCTGGAAAGGTCGGCCATAGAGGGTGATAGCCCCTTACGCGTAGAACAGTCATTGTCCTTGAGTAGGGCGGGACACGTGAAATCCTGTCTGAACATGGGGAGACCACTCTCCAAGCCTAAGTACTCGTGCATGACCGATAGCGAACAAGTACCGTGAGGGAAAGGTGAAAAGCACCCCGACGAGGGGAGTGAAATAGAACCTGAAACCGGATGCCTACAAACAGTCGGAGCCTGAAAGGGTGACGGCGTACCTTTTGTATAATGGGTCAACGACTTAGTGTAACTAGCAAGCTTAAGCCGGTAGGTGTAGGCGCAGCGAAAGCGAGTGTTAATAGCGCGACATAGTTAGTTGCATTAGACCCGAAACCGAGTGATCTAGCCATGAGCAGGCTGAAGGTTGGGTAACACCAACTGGAGGGCCGAACCCATAACTGTTGCAATAGTTCGGGATGACTTGTGGCTAGGGGTGAAAGGCCAATCAAACTCGGAAATAGCTGGTTCTCCGCGAAATCTATTTAGGTAGAGCGTCGACCGAATACCCTCGGGGGTAGAGCACTGGATGGGCTATGGGGACTCACCGTCTTACTGATCCTAACCAAACTCCGAATACCGAGGAGTACTAGTCGGCAGACACACGGCGGGTGCTAACGTCCGTCGTGAAAAGGGCAACAACCCTGACCTCCAGCTAAGGTCCCCAAGTCATGGCTAAGTGGGAAAGGATGTGAGGATCCCAAAACAACCAGGATGTTGGCTTAGAAGCAGCCATCATTTAAAGAAAGCGTAACAGCTCACTGGTCTAAATAAGGGTCTTTGCGCCGAAAATGTAACGGGGCTAAAGCCATGCACCGAAGCTGAGGATTTGCACTTTGTGCAAGTGGTAGCGGAGCGTTCCGTAAGTCTGTGAAGGGGTACCTGTGAGGGGCCCTGGAGATATCGGAAGTGCGAATGTTGACATGAGTAACGATAAAGGGAGTGAGAGACTCCCTCGCCGAAAGACCAAGGGTTCCTGCTTAAAGTTAATCTGAGCAGGGTTAGCCGGCCCCTAAGACGAGGCGGACACGCGTAGTCGATGGGAACCACGTTAATATTCGTGGGCCTGGTGGTAGTGACGGATCTCGTGTGTTGTTCAACCTTACTGGATTGGTTGGGCGGCGAAGAGGTTCCAGGAAATAGCTCCACCGTATAGACCGTACCCGAAACCGACACAGGTGGTCAGGTAGAGTATACCAAGGCGCTTGAGAGAACTATGTTGAAGGAACTCGGCAAATTGCACGCGTAACTTCGGAAGAAGCGTGACCCTTTTGTACGCAAGTATGATGGGGTGGCACAGACCAGGGGGTAGCGACTGTTTATCAAAAACACAGGGCTCTGCGAAGTAGCAATACGACGTATAGGGTCTGACGCCTGCCCGGTGCTGGAAGGTTAAAGGGAGGGGTGCAAGCTCTGAACTGAAGCCCCAGTAAACGGCGGCCGTAACTATAACGGTCCTAAGGTAGCGAAATTCCTTGTCGGGTAAGTTCCGACCTGCACGAATGGCGTAACGACTTCCCCGCTGTCTCCAACATAGACTCAGTGAAATTGAATTCCCCGTGAAGATGCGGGGTTCCTGCGGTCAGACGGAAAGACCCCGTGCACCTTTACTATAGCTTTACACTGGCATTCGCCAAGGCATGTGTAGGATAGGTGGTAGGCTTTGAAGCAGGGACGCCAGTTTCTGTGGAGCCATCCTTGAAATACCACCCTTATCTTCGTGGATGTCTAACCGCGGTCCGTTATCCGGATCCGGGACAGTGTATGGTGGGTAGTTTGACTGGGGCGGTCGCCTCCGAAAGAGTAACGGAGGCGCGCGATGGTTAGCTCAGACCGGTCGGAAATCGGTCGTCGAGTGCAATGGCATAAGCTAGCCTGACTGCGAGACTGACAAGTCGAGCAGAGACGAAAGTCGGTCATAGTGATCCGGTGGTCCCGTGTGGAAGGGCCATCGCTCAACGGATAAAAGGTACGCCGGGGATAACAGGCTGATGACCCCCAAGAGTCCATATCGACGGGGTTGTTTGGCACCTCGATGTCGACTCATCGCATCCTGGGGCTGGAGCAGGTCCCAAGGGTATGGCTGTTCGCCATTTAAAGCGGTACGTGAGTTGGGTTCAGAACGTCGTGAGACAGTTCGGTCCCTATCTGCCGTGGGTGTAGGAATATTGACAGGATCTGTCCCTAGTACGAGAGGACCGGGATGGACGTATCTCTGGTGGATCTGTTGTCCTGCCAAGGGCATAGCAGAGTAGCTATATACGGAATGGATAACCGCTGAAGGCATCTAAGCGGGAAACCAACCTGAAAACGAGTGTTCCCTATCAGAGCCGTGGAAGACGACCACGTTGATAGGACGGGTGTGGAAGCACAGCAATGTGTGAAGCTTACCGTTACTAATAGCTCGATCGACTTCTTCGTTCCCATTGTTCATGCTCATCGAAGATGAGCATTATTC
>NZ_JABMCR010000420.1 GCF_013179555.1 Bacillus haikouensis | reverse complement strand
CGTATCTTTCTATAAAAGAATTCTTTAATTTAGGTTTACAAAAGGAAATAGTGGATATAAAACAAGTAGGATTGGCTATCCTACTTTTAGCATACATAATTCTTTCCGGAGAAGGACTGGATAATGATGCTGCCTCTTCTATCGGGAAGGGGTTTTTTTATGTGACTCGTCACATTCTAATTTGCATATCCATTTATAAAAAAATAAAACGGAAAGCAATAAAAAAGGGTTCAGAAGGGCGGAATACCATAATTTCCACCACCCATAATGAAAAAAACCTATAGGGGGAGGAAGCAGGGTTAAACATTCATAAATAATTAATCCAGCCACCCATAAAAAAATATAGCAAAGTTTACTGAAATATGATTTTCTAAAAGGAAACAAATTTAAAAAGATAATGTTTACAGGGGGAATCAACAAAGACATTGATAATAACGTTTCCCATTCGATTCCTTTACTAAAATACCAATATCCATGGTATTTTGCATCTATATAAAGATCAGCAATTGAATTAAAAGCAACCGTAAATAACCATATATGCAGGATTTGAGTCTTCCTCAAAAGTATGTTTGTTTTGAATGCAATTAGATTAAAAATAATAATAGAAATGATAAGTCCAACCATTAAATTAAAACCTCATTAACGTTTATTACTCATTATGTACTAATTAGCAGCAAATAAACCAAACCTATTAAGTGCTGCTTCATGGAAAAAACTGCATTTGGAACTTGTTCTTTCTTCGCTCTTTATTAATAATGATCTACTGCGGGATCACACCGATCTGCACAGCCCCCTTCCCTCTAGCGGAAAGCGTGAATTCCAATCACTACGAAACTCCAAGCCTGTTATGATAAAATGGATTACAAACCACGGAATGTTCATCATACGAAAAGAGGGTGAATATGGATGATTTATGTAGGAGTCACTGGTTGGGGAGACCATGATACTCTTTATGAGAACGTTTCGCCCCGGGACAAGCTGCAAGAATACGGAGCCCATTTCCCGGTAGTCGAAGTGGATGCGAGCTTTTATGCGGTTCAGCCGGTTCGGAATGCTGAGAAATGGGTAAAGGATACGCCAAAAGATTTTAAGTTCATTGTGAAGGCTTATCAGGGTATGACAGGACATGAGCGCGGAGACATTCCATTTGAGACGAAAGCGGATATGTTCCACGCATTCAAGGAATCTCTTTCGCCGTATCTAAAAAAAGACAAGCTGGCGATGGTTCTCATGCAGTTTCCTCCATGGTTTGATTGTTCACGTGAAAACGTAGCCTATATCAGGTACTGTAAAGAGCAGCTGGAAAATATACCGTCAGCCCTGGAGTTCCGACATCAAAGTTGGTACAGTCCACGATTTAGGGATAAGACCCTCACATTCATGGAGGAACAGGGATGGATACATAGCATTTGTGATGAACCTCAGGCAGGGGAGGGCTCGGTACCGAGGGTATTGAAAGCCACCGATGAAAAGGCGACACTTATCAGGTTTCATGGGAGAAACGTACATGGCTGGAATAAGACAGGCAGTGGGGATGAATGGCGTGAAGTGAGGTATTTATATCGCTACAATGAAGCAGAATTAAAAGAGTGGATTCTTCATATCCGGAAACTTCATGATCAGTCAAAGGATCTCTATATCCTTTTTAACAATAACTCGGGTGGAGACGCTGCAGATAATGCTAAACAACTTATCGAAATGCTCGGAATCGAGTATGAAGGACTTGCTCCGAAACAACTTGATTTATTCTAAATGCGGGATAGAAAAATATGAGAAGTGAATCCTCCGTATAAATGCGTTTCTTTTAGTAGAACTGGAGATGAAAGTAAGTGGAATGGATCGTATTGATTTGCATTGGATTATTTGCAGGAACAGTCGGCTCGCTTGTCGGGCTTGGCGGGGGAGTGATCGTCGTTCCTGCATTGATTTATTTTGGTACATATACTGGCTGGCTCGAAAACATTACACCGCAAACAGCAGTGGGGACTTCATTGATGGTCATGATCTTCACGGGATTGTCCTCAACCCTTGCTTATTTGAAGCACAAGACAGTTGATTACAAAAGTGGATTGATTTTCTTTGCGGGAAGCGGACCGGGTGCAATCATCGGCGCCTGGGTAAATAAATACCTGGATATGGAAGATTTCAATCTTTATTTTGGTATTTTTATGATTATTATGGCGATCATCCTGATGGTGCGTAATAAGCTGAAGCCGATCGAAAAATTTAAGACAGCTTCTTTTCAAAGGGAGTTTAAGGATCCGGTCGGTCAAACGTACCGTTATGGATATCCACCGCTTATGGGCGCATTGATTGCGTTGGTGGTAGGGTTCACTTCAGGTCTATTCGGCATCGGCGGCGGTTCGCTGATGGTGCCTGCGATGATTCTGATCTTCATGTTCCCGCCTCATGTAGCAGTGGCTACATCCATGTTTATGGTCTTTCTTTCAGCCCTGGTGAGTTCAGGGACACATGTTGCACTGGGGAATGTTAAATGGCTGTACGCATTGGCACTGATCCCGGGAGCCTGGTTCGGGGCCAAGCTGGGATCATATTTAAATACAAGGCTTGAATCGAAGGCACTTGTGAGCGTACTGCGCATTATACTGATTATAATAGGGGTACGATTGATTTATCAAAGTATAACGGGATAACCTCCATCGGGAGAG
>NZ_JABMCR010000042.1 GCF_013179555.1 Bacillus haikouensis | reverse complement strand
AACATCGTGATTTCAGCACGTGCCATCTCAGGACTGTCCCGAAGACCAATTGAATACTCAGCCACTTGAAGTAATCGCTCCACCTTTTTCTTTGAGAGACAGCGAACGCCACTTTTCTGAAGAGTATCAACTAGTTCTTCTGTTGTGAAGATCGAGAGATCTTCTGGGAGTGGCACAAGTGACAAGATCGCCTGAGCGTGTTGGCCGAGTCCTTTAAAGACCGTTGAAAACTCTGGGAAGTAAAGATCGAGCCAGCGTCGAATGCGGTTCTTTATGGAAGCCTGTTGATCTTTTAATCGGGTTCGGAAGGCCGTCCCTCGACGGAGCTCTGAATCAACCTTTGTCATTTCCCTAGGCATATTGTAGTAACCTTGAGGAATCATTTTGGCAATGACACGGGCATCTTTAATATCATTTTTACTCTGCAGATTATCGTCCAATTCTTTGGTTTGTTTCACGTGCAGAGGGTTGACCAGGACAAACGGGATATCACGATTGGTTAGAAACGCTGCGAGATTCATCCAGTAATGACCGGTAGGTTCAAAGCCAACGATCACGTCTTTCTTATCATGAGTATCCATCAGTTTCTGTAGAGTAGCGAAAAAGGATTCGAACCCAGGAAGAGACTGACGGACGACAAAGCTTTTTTTAAGTTCGCGGCCACGCTCATCTACAGCACACGCATAGTGGTTGTACTTGGCGATGTCGATGCCGATTACTAGGGTATTTTCCGTGATTTGATTTATACGTTGATTTCGATTATGATGCATGTGAGGATCCTCCCTTTATGAGATTTGGTTCGCACCTGCATCATAACGGAGGGTCCTTTTTTTGTGCAATAGGTCCTTTTTAATACCACAGGAATGCTCCTGCGGGGAGAGTAGCTTATTAGAAAAGCGGATGGGCTTTGCTCAGAGGCGGGTGGCATAAGACGAATCGTCCTGGAAGGCGCACTTTGCCTTCTTGGTGGTTTGGCTTATGTCATGTGCCTCTAAGCCCTGCAGCTAGACAAGTGAGACCCCACAGGAGCGAACGCGACGAGGAGGCTCACGGGCTACCCGTGGAAAGCGAAGTCTTGCACGGAAATCATTAGCGGTATTAAGAATATACGCTGAAATTGTTCGTCTTTATGTCGTGGTTTATTCGTTTTGCCCCAGTCTCGGGAGTTATTTTATGCTACATTCAGGATGAAACAGTTTTTTTCTCGTTTTTAGGAAAGAGAGAATAAGAGAGTGAGGTCACCCCATCAATTAGTAGGACAATACTCCATATTCTGCTAAAGTTATTCATTTGAGAATTATTAAATGGGACTAATGCTTGCTTTCCACTAAACCACTCAGAGAAAAAATTGGTCAATCCATTGGTTTGTGCAAGTTCAGAGGATAAACCGAACATGAAAAACATGATGAGATGCACAATGCCAAAAATGAGTAAGTGTATCGTGAAATGTTTTATTTCCTGGAGTGCTCTTGCTTTTCCGTACAGCTCAACAGGACCGGATAAATCTGGAATTGGTTCGCCTTTCCATTTCGCCACTTTCTTTTGTATAAACACATCAAGTCTTTTGAAATCAGTCTTGCCATAAGTCAATGCATAAACGATTATGACGAGAATAACGATTTGATAACTGGTAAAATTACCTGTCTTTAAATAGTCGAAAAAGCCCATTGTAGCTATCCACAAGTCATTAATTATAAACAACATGAAAAAGGCAATACTTAGTTTCTTTAAGTTATACCAAT
Source organism: Bacillus haikouensis (assembly GCF_013179555.1). Taxonomy (GTDB): domain Bacteria; phylum Bacillota; class Bacilli; order Bacillales; family Bacillaceae_B; genus Rossellomorea; species Rossellomorea haikouensis_A. Next base: position 19,776 of record NZ_JABMCR010000042.1, on the reverse strand, counting down.
ATCGTAAAACAAGGAAACTCAGCATAAACACCCAGAAGAAAACCTCCGCGATAATTAAGAAAATCCACTTATGTTCCAAAATAAAATCCATGATGTAACCTCCTTTTAATTAGGCAGCATATCCAGCCATTTCATATCCGCTTCTAAATGCAGAATCTTTCCGTCTATCAGATAAAGAATGGTTTCATTTTCTGGTGTGATTTCTATTTTTTTTCTTAGCAGTTGTAACTCCAGTATATTTTTTATTAATAATTCTTTCTGATCTTTAACCATACGTTCAAGATTAAAGAAGTCTACTTGTTTTGCACATAGCAATTTGAAGTAAAAATCATCCTTTAATAGTGGTTTTTCTACAGGTTCAAGCAGCCATTTGTCAATCTCATTTCTTCCTTTTTCTGTTAGATGGTAAATGCGTAAATCAGTGTTTTCCTCTGTTGTTTCATCAACAAAGCCATCCCTCACCAGCCGATCAATCGTCGTATATATTTGTCCCGCATTAATTTCCCACTGATTATATACCATTGATTCAAATGATAACTTTAAATCATATCGGTGCCGTGAGGACTGAGACAGTAGTATTAAGATGGCATGTTTTACTGACATAATGATTCCTCATTCCTCGAATATTACTCTTGTTTCAATGCTTCATTTAAATTATGTCTAACCGCTTGCCTTGATGGGATGAAAGCAGCTAATACACTTACAATGATCCCCATGATGATGCTGAGAAAAAGTGTAGATTCAGGTAGTGCAAATTCAATCAGTGCGTCTGAGGTAGTGCGTGCATTCAAGAAGATTGTACCAATACCCATCGTGATCCCCAGTAAAACCCCATTGATCCCTATAATAAGAGACTCAAAAATAATGGTTTTGTATACTTGAAATGAAGTGAAAGCAACGGCTCTCATAATAGCCACTTCCCGCAATCGTTCCATCACATTCATCACAAGCGTATTAACGATCCCGATGCCGGAGACTGTGATGGCAATTAAGAGAAGCCCGTTGAACAATGATTTCACCCCAGGCAGAGCCCGTTCTTGTTTATTAATTTCTTCTTCAAGTGTTTGAACCTCAGAGAAATCAAATGGAGAAGCAGAAACCAGGGAGTTTTTAATTCTTTCTCCCTCATAACCTTCTTTCAGGGTCAATAAGGCTTTATAGGAGTGTACTCCCGGAAATAAATGATTAAATTGCTGCTGGCTCATGAATGCAGTATAACCACCATATTGATTTGTAGTTACTTTGCCTATAACCTCAAGTTCATGTTCCTGATTGTCAATGATAATCTTTATTGTTTCACCTACTGAACCTCCCCATTCTTGAAACGCAAAGTCACCTAGAAGAATGCCTCCTTCTTTAAAGCGAGCTTTCCAATCACTGGTTGATTCAGCATCTAAAGAGTGAAATAAGGGATGTTTGGAATTCCAGCTTAAGTCTGTATTGATGATGGAGAATTGACGGGTTTGCTGCTCTGTCACCCATGTGACTTTTTTTTCTTTATATAAATGAACATCATCTATACCTTCTACCGTCGACATCATTGCTGCATCTTGATTATTTAAAGAACTTTCAGATGTAATTTGTATTTCTCCCCCATATGACTGAGTGGTACTTTTTTCTATGTTATTTTCAAGGGAAGTGAAGGTCGATGAAACAAATAATCCCAAACAGATGGCAAAAGCCAAAATAAGTGACATATTAGAAGAACGATTAAGGGTCCTCAACACGTTATTGCCGGCAATCTTTCCTTCGAAGCCGAGAAGGGAAGATTTCATAATAGTTTTCGTAATCAATTTCACTAAGGAAGGAAATATGAGTACAAATCCTATCAATAAGAAACTAACTGAAATAATGTGGTTTACAAGCGACAGCAGAATGAATAGTATCCCTGAAATATTTCTCCATTTATTTATTCCGCTATTATTTTCAGGAACTTTTTTCAGTGTTTTGATAATGTCGATTTTACTTGCCTGGTTAACAGGGATCAGAGAGGCAGCGACCGGTATGGCAACTCCTAATATTAAGGATGCTGCAAGTGCCCATTGATACTCCATCGAAAAGGATATATTCGACTGAAAGGAACTGAACAACCCGCTCTGTAAGACACTTCCCAAGCCAAGCCCGATCGGCAGGCCTACTATCAGGCCGATTAAGGAAAGGGTCAATACTTCAAATAAGAAAAGCTTCTTTATTTGGAATGGTGTATATCCTATCGTTTTCATCACCGCTATTTCGCTTTTCCGTTCAACGATGGAGACGAAAATCGTGTTGTACAGGATAAAGGCGCTGATGAACATCGCCAATCCGCCAATAACATAAAGCATAAAATAAAGGTCTTCCAATTGATTGGACTGCTTTTCATCCAGAACGATTTTTTGCAGATAAACGTCATCGAAACGTTGTAAATCAGCACTTAGACTTGTAACGGCATTATCCATGGTGTAACGATCGTCAAAATTCATACGTACTTCCTGAACTTGATTTTCAAGCTGATACCATTGTTGAAGAGTGGATAGAGGAAGGAGTGCTCTCCAATTTCTGTTGGTGGCATCATCCCAGTCTGTTGGTCCTTCAAGTAATGGGGTGTCCTTCACGATTGCAGCGATCTCAATCGTTTTCATTCCGTTTGGAACCCTTAATCTTACTTCATCACCGACACTTATGTCTAAATTTTCTGCAGTGGTGGAGGGGATGACAAGTCCATCATTATTGATGCTGCCTGCTACTTCTTCTAAAGAAAGCAGTTCGTTATCTAAAGTGGATAAGCCTGTAAGCCTTATCCTTTTCTGATCCAGGTTATAATCATGGGAGTTTACTTCTAAAAAGCTCTGTTTATGAATCAATCCTGTAGTACTGGATATCATTTCATGATTTGAAGCCAATTCTAAAATATCTTCCGAAAAAGTATCCTGTTCGCTTAAGATAGAATAATCAGCGTTCCCAGTGTATAATTCAAGCCTTTGAATAGTCACTTTTTTTGCGGTCTCAACCGTACTGATTACTGCAAACATGGAAGATACGCCAAGAACTATTGCCAATATCGTTAAAAAAGACCGTAGTTTTTTACGAATTAAATTTCGCCAAGAGGTTTGCCATAACATCATGATTAGCTCCTTCCGTTTGACGAATATCTGATTCTATCTCTCCATCTTTTAGCAAAATGATTCGATCGGCATAGCTGGCTGCATAAACATCATGAGTGACCATGATAATGGTAAGCTGATTTTTTTGGTGCAAAGAAGACAGCAGTCTCAATACCTCTGTGCCCGTACGACGATCCAGGTTCCCTGTAGGTTCATCTGCAAGTATCAAGTTAGGATTCATGCTGAGGGCCCTGGCAATGGCAACACGCTGCTGCTGCCCTCCGCTTAACTGGGAAGGGTAGTTGTTATCCTTTCCCTCTAAACTAACAGACTTGAGCAATTCATCTACTTGCTTCTTAATTTCCTGTTTATCTTTGCCTCCCGAATACATAGGAAAAGATACATTTTCTTCAACAGTTAAGTTTGGAAGAAGCTGATAATTTTGAAAGATAAAACCTACATGTTCCCTGCGGAAAAGTGTTCTTTGTTTTTCATTAAGACGGTGTATGTCTTTCCCATTCACTGATATTTCTCCTCCATCAGGAGTATCCAACCCTCCTAATAGATTCAGAAAAGTACTTTTTCCGGAACCAGACGGCCCCATGACAGCAATGAATTCACCTTTTTCCGCTTGCATATCTATTTCTCTGAGAATTTCATAAGATTTATTTCCAATTGTGTAACTTTTTTTAAGACTCTGTACGGATATCATTGTAAGCCTCCTAAATGGTAAGTGTATACTGAGTATATAACAAACTATATACTGAGTATACTCAAAAGTATATACTCAGTATACAAAAAAAGTAAAATAGATCATTTTATCTATTTTACTTTTTTTGGTCTTCTAAAGAAGCAAACGGTATGATTTCATAGTTGATTTCATTTTCTGTACAAAGCGAAACGATGTTTGTGCCCATCATGAAAGAATTAAGTATATATCCTTCAAAGGGTTTATTGATTAGGTTAACCCAAGGAGTCACATACCCATGGACTTGTTTGGGATCTGTTTGGAATCCAGTTCCCTTAGCCTTCAATAAGGCTTCCTTCTGGGTCCACAAGTGATAAAGCGATACCAGCCGATCCTTGTTATTGTTTGACAGAGAAAGCACCTCTTTTTTACTCAAAAAGATATCCATCGCATCTTCCAGTGGCGGTCCGAGTAAGTTCTCGATATCCACACCGACATTTTGAGCCGCAGTAACAGCAATGCAGCATACAGTGTCATTGTGACTAAGATTGAACTGAAGCTGCTGTTTATTCAAAGAAGAGTCTATGAAAGGTTTTCCGCTGTCATTGTATGTGAAACAGATGGATTCAGGAGTTATTCTCAGATAATGACTCAACACTAAGCGGAGAGCTGCACGGCACGCCATATAGTTTCTCTGAGGTTCAACGACAATGAATCGGTCTGCCCTTTCCTTTTCTTCTTTGCTTAAAACTAAATTGTCCATTTTGCTTATGTGTTCCAGGTCAATTACCCACAAATGAACATGGAGAGACGATATGTTGGATTTATACCAATTTGAGTTCATAATTTCACCCCCTTAATTAACTATTAAAATACTAGGTTTAAAATGAATTTCCAATAGGTTGATGAAAAGTTTGCGCAAATTACTGATGTGACGAAGCAGATCTCTAGGTAAAATTCAGTGTGAATAAAGAAACAGGAAGAGAGGATGAATATGGGTTCCGATATGCTTTTGTTTGTCAATTTATTGATCGTATTAATCATGATCATTTCAGCAGCAAGGGTAGTGGGTAAGGTATGTTTAATGATAGGGCAGCCGAGAGTGCTGGGGGAAATGGTTGCAGGTGTTTTGCTGGGACCTACCTTATTTGGAGCTATTGCCCCTGAAATGTTTGAATCACTCTTCACCCCGGAGATAAAAACAATCTTGTATATGCTAAGCAATCTTGGTCTTGCTTTGTATATGTTTCTAGTGGGAGTGGAAGTGAATTTTAAAGGGTATGATAAAAAATTTTTCAGCAGTGCAGGCTCACTGGCGATGTCAGCATTTTTTGTTCCGTTACTCACCGGCATTTGTCTTTCCCTGTCATTGATGAAGTACTTTGGCTCTGAAGGGAACTCATTGTATTTTTCGTTGTTTGTAGGAATTGCATTTTCGATGACTGCATTCCCTATGTTAGCAAGGATTTTGCAGGAACAGAAATTAATAAATACAAAAATCGGAGCCACCACATTGCTTTCTGCAAGTATAATCGATGTTTTAGGCTGGCTGACCTTAGCGATATTAATCGCTTTAGTTGAAACAAGTTCAGTTTCTGGCGGGATATTGACAATCATATTTACAGGGATCTTCACACTTATTTTATTTTTTGTTGTTAAACCACTACTCAAAAAGATGGGAGATAAAGTCGAACAGTCCGGCTTGCTGACCCAGGGCAATATGGCCATGATTCTACTGCTGGTTTTGATCGCTGCGGCAATCACTGACTTTATCGGTGTGTATTCTGTCTTTGGAGGATTTATGCTTGGCTTGGTCATGCCAAAGAATCAAGTATTTCAAAATGAGCTTAATAGCAGATTAGAGCATTTTGTCATTGTATTTTTGGTCCCTATCTTCTTTGCTTACTCAGGGATTAATACACATTTCTCTGGGTTATCAATGACTATTCTACTATTATTTTTGCTTATTTTAATCTTCGCAGTAACGAGTAAATACTTTAGCAGTTTGTTTGTGATGAAAAGTATGGGTTATTCATGGAGGGATGCATCAGCAGTTGGTTCATTAATGAACGCCAGAGGGTTGATGGAGCTGATTGTTCTGAATGTAGGGTTATCCTATGGTCTATTAAGTCAGAATCTTTTTACAATCCTCGTTTGGATGGCTATTATCACTACTGCGTTAGCGATGCCGTTATACAAATCATCTTATTCAGTGGAATTAGGTAAAAGGTGGGTCTTCCCGCTTATAAAATATAGCAAAGTGAAGGAGAGATAATTCATGAACAAATCAATTTACGATGTAGTGATTATTGGTGGAGGACCAGGTGGTGTGCAGACTGCAATAACATATTATGAATTATGTAAGGAACAAAACATTAAACCGAACATTGCCATCCTTGAGGCATCCGGCAAAGCAGGGCACTCATTCACGAAATTTCCTGTTCACGGAAAATTAATAAGTAATAATAAACTTTATACCGGGAAGGCACCCGAGAGCAGATTTTCTGAAAGATTTGATTGGAACAGCCTCATAACGAAAGAAAAAGATATCTTACTGAGAAACTACAGCCGGGAATTTTATCCTGAAAGGGACGCAGTGGTCAGAATGATCAGCGATTTAGTTGAAAAGTACCAGCTCCCCGTACATACCAATACAAGATGGATTGGTACTAAAAAGACTGAAGATGGATTATTTGAGGTGAACACAAGTAAAGGGGAATACTTGACCCGGTATATGGTGGTAGCGACTGGACTGGAGCCGATGACCCCTGATATTCCTGGAATCAAACATGTTACCAAATATGAGGACATGAAACATAAAGAGTATTACCGCGACAAAAGAGTTCTTATCATGGGGAAAGGGAACAGCGGCACCGAATGTGCACAGGATATTCTGAATGAAGCAAATGTTATTATGCTGGCAAGTCCATCTTCAGCGAAGCTGGCATTCAAGACCCATTATGTAGGCAATATCAGGGCAGTTAACTCAATAATTGCTGAAAACTATCAATTGAAGCATCAATCCGCTTTGTTGGATTGTCATATAAGGGAAATTGAAAAAGTGGAAAACGGATACAATGTGACAGTTGAATACATTCATGCCAATGGTGAGGTTGAAACTTTATTTTTCAATGAAGTGATCGCGGCAACCGGCTTCAAGTCAAGTCTGCAGTCCCTTGTGGAGGACTTTGATATTAAATGGCTTCACAACAAATTTCCTTCTATCAGCGGGACATTTGAGTCCACAGAAGTGGAAGGGCTGTATTTTGCAGGTGCCCAAACACACGGGCTGGATTATAGAACTACCTCAACAAGCGGGTTCATCCATGGATTCAGGTATAATTCGAAAATATTAGCCCATCATCTGGCTGAGGAAACCGGTGTTATCATATCCAGAGCAAAAGAAATAAATATCCCGATAGAGGATTATGTACTGGAAGAACTGAATGAATCACCTGATCTATGGCTTCAGCCGGGCTATGTGGGGCGTTTGTTAAAGTTTAAAGATGGTACGTGGACTTCACTTGGATATCGAACAAAGAATGAGTTTGAAGAGATGGATGAAGATTCTCTAGTTTTCTTGACATTGGAATACGGAGATATTCATCAATTCCAAGAATCCTTCAGTATTCCGCGTGTACCAGGGGATCCGGAAAAGAGTGTGCATATCCATCCTGTAATCAGAATCAAGGAAAATCAAGACATCATGGCGTTTAATTTAGAAGAGCACTTGGAGTCCCGATTCAGCGAAGAGGATTACTTGCCAGAAATAAAAAAAATCGTCATGAAGGTAAATGCAAAACAGCCAGTATAAGTCAAAAAGCCGGGATTCCCGGCTTTTTTTATTGGCCAGGAAACGTTCAAAGATACATACTTCCAATCGAAAGTGAATACTCCCGTTATTTTTAATATATAAAACAGCAAACTATGTAATAAGAGCTATTGAAAAAGTTGCGGAAAATACGGATGTGGTAAAAATGCGCTATTTGTAAAATGTAAACAGAAATCGTAAAAGAAGGTGTCTTTCTAATGAAAAAGAGGGTAGTGGTTACCGGGATGGGAATAATCTCTCCTGCCGGTCTGACGGTCCAATCTTTTTGGGAGAATATTTCGAATGGTTTTAGCGGTATAGATTATATCAAATCTTTTGATACCTCCGGATACCCAACACGGATAGGTGGAGAAATAAAAGGTTTTAACCCTGATGATCATTTTTCCTCTAAGGAACAGAGCAGGATGGATACATTCACACAGTATACAATGACTGCAGCCAAACAGGCGATCAATCAAGCATCTCTGTCACTTCGTGAGCTGGATCCATACAGGGTCGGGGTTTTGGTTGGTTCAGGTATGGGCGGTACCAATATGGTCTTGGAAAACCATCACAAAATACTCTTTAAAGGACCAAGAAGAGTAAGTCCTTATCTGGCATCTGGAATGTTGATAAATGCCCCTGCGAATGAGATATCGCTTTTATTGGGGGCGAAAGGGAAGAGCGGGGCATTTGTTACGGCATGTGCTGCAAGTAGTAATGCTATCGGAGAAGCAATGAGAAGCATACAGTACGGCGAGGCGGATATCGTAATTGCCGGAGGTGCAGAAGGAGCCATTACCCCCCTTGATTTAGCATCCTTTTCCAGAATAAAAGCTCTTTCCACAAATAATGAAGAGCCTCATAAAGCGAGCCGTCCCTTTGATAAGCAAAGAGATGGTTTTGTCATTGGTGCGGGTGGCGGCATGGTAGTACTGGAGTCTTTAGATTCCGCATTAGAAAGGGGTGTTCCGATTCTTGCAGAGTTTTCAGGGTATGGGGCCACCACAGATGCATATCATATAACAGCTCCTGACCCTGATGCAAAGGGAGCTGAGAGAGCCATTCAAAATGCCATTTCCGATGCAGGCTTGACACCTTCAGATATTGATTATGTGAACGCACATGGAACCAGTACAAAGTTAAATGACTATACAGAAACAATCGCGATAAAAAAAGTATTTGGACAAGATGCAGTGGATTTACCGGTGAGTTCCATTAAATCAATGACTGGTCACATGCTGGGCGGGGCAGGGGCGGCAGAGTTTATCTCCAGTGTGCTGACCATTCAGCATCAACTCATTCCACCTACCATCAATTATGAAGAAGCGGATGAAGGGATGAACTTGAATTACGTTCCGAATAAGGCCCAAAAACGAGACGTGGACAATGTTCTAAGTAATTCATTTGGTTTTGGAGGACATAACGCTTGTTTAATAATAAAAAAGTTTCAGTAGAAAGGAGATTAACATGAAATACACGATTAATAGAATCGAAGGTCCGTCAGATATATTCCCAGATAACAATCTGCTCATACATCAGCTTATCGAGAAACAAGTGAAAGAAACGCCTGATCATCCAGCTGTTCTTTTTGATTCTTCCTCTCTTACATATAGGGAGTTAAATGAAAGAGCCAATCAGGTTGCTCATTATCTCAAAGGGAACGGCTTAAAGCATGACGACCCTGTAGCGATATGTTTAGAGAGATCGATAGAATTAGTCACTGTGTTATTAGGTGTGATAAAGGCGGGAGGTGCATATGTGCCTGTTGATCCTTCCCAGCCTTCCCGCCGTATCCACCAGCTTCTGGCGGAAATCAATCCGCCTTTTGTGATCACTTCAAATGAGCAGTCATCCATACTTCCTGCAGCGAATAATAGCGAAAGATTGCTCATAGAGGATTGTTTCTGGAGAGGGAGTTGTAAGGAAGACCTTTCAGAAAGTAATGAGGATGAAGATAGTCTGATGTATATCATTTATACTTCAGGATCAACCGGTAAACCAAAAGGAGTGATGAATACACATCGTGCGTTAAATAATCGTTTGCAATGGATGCAAAAGGAATTTCAATTGACAGAGAATGATCGCATCCTGCAAAAAACCCCTTACAGCTTCGATGTTTCAGTATGGGAATTCTTCTGGCCGTTAATGACAGGAGCTGCATTAGTAGTTGCTGAACCGGAAGGGCATAAAGATCCAGAATATTTAATGAGGACCATCATCGAGTATGGAATCACTACCATCCATTTTGTTCCATCTATGCTTCAACTGTTCTTAGAAGGAAAGAGCCTATCGGAACGCACTCCTTTGAAAAGGGTCATATGCAGTGGGGAAGCCTTAAAGAAATCAACAGAAAAGCAGTTCTTTTCTTTATTTAAAGATACAGAATTATATAACCTTTATGGCCCGACAGAAGCAGCAATTGATGTAACTTATTGGAAATGTATCGACAACCCATCGGACCCGAATGTTCCGATAGGTTATCCGTTAAGCAATATACAGTTATTTATCTTGGACGGAGATGGAAATCTTGTAAGAGACGGAGAAGAAGGTGAACTGTATATCGGAGGGGCTGGTCTTGCTAAAGGGTATTACAACCAGCCGGAGCTTACCGAAGAAAGATTCATCGACAACCCCTTTTCTACTGATCAGAAACTATATAAGTCCGGAGATGTTTGCAAACTCAGAAAAGACGGGGCAATTGAATACATAGGAAGAAATGATTTTCAGGTGAAAATCAGAGGGATGAGAATTGAGCTTGGGGAAATCGAATCCATTATTGAACAGCAAGCTGGCATTAAGCATAGTATTGTTACCGCTTATGAAAATAAGGAACAAAAATACTTGGCGGCATATGTAACGTTAATGGATCAAGAAAAATGGGATGATGTACGAATAAGAGAAGACTTAAAGACATATTTGCCCGATTTTAAGATTCCATCTTTTTTTACGGTACTGGATGAATTTCCATTATCAGCTAACGGGAAGATTGATCGAAAGCAGCTACCTTCCCCATTAGAAACCAATTCAGCCCGGATATCCCATCCACAGACAGAAATGGAAAGACAACTCAGCAATATGTGGGGAACATATTTAGGGCATGATTCTATTGATTCTGACACGCATTTTCTGCATATGGGCGGGAACTCATTGTTCGCTGCCAGACTATCAAAAAACCTTAAGGACAAATATTCTATTCCTGCCGATATTCAAACCATATTCAGGCATCCAACAATTAAAGCGCTTGCGTCATATATTGAAAATAGTAATCAACCTCCAATGATAAAAGAGAAGGAAATTCAAGAAAACAGAATCCATAATGAAAATATGTCATACGCTCAGAAAAGACTCTGGTTTATTAATGAACTTGAAGGGGAGAGTCACTTATATAATCTTCCAGGGTATATAGAGGTACATGGAAAGTTAAATATTGAGCGATTCAGGAAAAGTTTGGATTTGATCATTTCGAAACAAGAGGTGTTGAAAAGTAATTTCTCTTCCCGGCAAGGGGAGCCCCTCTGTTCGACAGATCAATATAAAAAAAGTGATTTAGAATATTTGGATTTGACAGACCAAGGCTATCCAGAGGCAGTATCGTTTTGCCGGAATAAGATGAAATTGGATGCTGCGACAGCATTCGATCTCTCCAACGGAAACCTTTACAGATTTCGTCTTTACAAGCTGAGCGGGGATCATCACTATTTTTATTATAATTTCCATCACATCATATTCGATGGCTGGTCAGAAACTGTATTTTTAAATGCTGTGTTTGCTCTTTACGAAAATAGTCATTCTTACGAACTTCCATCCAGTTATCAGGACTATATTGACCGGCAAACGATTTCCGTAAATAGTCCAGAAATGGATGAACATATGAAGTACTGGAAATCGAAACTAAAGGGGGATATTCCCCAAATTAAGTTATTCAAAACCCAGAAGGAATTGAAGGTGCCTTCGAATGAAGGGAAGACTGAAAGTTTTTCAATTCCGGCTGTCCTTATGAAAAAACTTGAACAAATTTGTGCGAATAACGGAGCCACGCTGTATATGGGGATGCTGGCTTTATACAAACTACTTATCTATCGATTATCAAAAGAGAAAGATATTGTGGTTGGCACTCCAGTTGCCGGAAGAAATAATGAAGAGGACCGCGAGACAATTGGAATGTTTGTGAACACTGTTGTTGTCCGTGATTCGTTAGATGAAAAGATGAATTTCCTGGACGTGCTTTCTAAGATCAAGACATCTTCTTTAGAAGCTTTGTTACAAGGCGGGGTGCCATTTGAGAAAGTAGTGGAAGCAGTTCAGCCCAATAGGTCTCTCAATCAGAATCCGCTATTTCAATATATGTTTGCATTTCAAAATTTCCCTGACCACAATAAGCCGGCAGGTGATATAAAGTTAGGGGATCCTAAAATACTCTCAAATGGTACTTCAAAGTTTGATTTAACCTTCTTTATTGAGCGGGAAGAAAAAGGGATGAAAGGTAAATGGGAATACCGGACAGGAATATTCGATAGGGATCACATTACCGATCTTACATCCATGTTTCTTGAGCTGTTAAGGTCTGCAGTAACCCATGCAAATCTTCCTCTTACTGAATTATCTCTGTTGACGGAGGAAGAAGAAAATGAACTTATCTATGATTTAAATCGTACAGAAAAAGTATTTCCTGACTCCTTGTTACATGAGTTATTTGAAAAACAAGTCGTATGTACTCCCGGGCACACCGCTGTCATCTACGAAGGAAAGAAAATAACCTATAGAGAATTGGATGAGAAATCCAATCAACTTGCTCATTTGTTAATACAAAAAGGAGTAGTTCCTGACACGCCTGTAGGCATAGTCATGAATCGGTCAATAGAAATGGTCACCGGAATAATGGGGATTTTAAAAGCAGGTGGTGCCTACCTGCCGATTGATGTTGACACACCAAAGAACCGGATGACGGACATCCTTTTAAGTGCAGAAGCAACTATTTGTTTGACGAACGTCATGTCATTATCCCTTCAATCCGAGCGTATAGAAATACTGAATTATTGTAATGAAGAGGACCAGATCAGCGGCTTTTCCAAGACAAAACCTAACGTGAAAATGACCCCGTCTAACTTGGTTTCAGTCTATTACACTTCAGGTTCAACGGGTGCACCTAAAGGGGTAAGCAGCACCCATAAGGGGTGGGTGAACCGTGTTTGCTGGATGCAAAATAAGCATCAATTAAATGAAGGGGAAATTGCATTGCAAAAAACCACTCTCACTTTTGATGATGCAGCTATTGAGTTTTTCTGGCCGCTCATGGCAGGAGGCGCGGTTGCATTAATTCCCCCTGGGATGCATAAAGATCCTGTAAGTATCATTGATTATGCGATTAAATATAATGTTTCTTTACTGCAATTTGTTCCAAGTATGCTTCAAATGGTAGTCGAGGAAATGTCAGAAGAAAAGAAGGAGAAATTATCAAATTTAAGGGTGGTTGTATCAAGCGGTGAAGCATTGAAATCCGAACTGGTGAACTCTTTCTATAAGAAGATGCCCGGTAAACTTTTCAATACATGGGGTGCTACAGAGGTTTCCATTGATTCTACTTGTTTTGATTGCTGGCCTGATTCTCAAATGGAAACCGGCAGTGAGATCGTTTCAGTGGGCAAACCTATTGACAATAATAGAATATATGTGCTTGATTCGTTTTTAAAACCCGTTCCTTTCTCCGTCCCTGGAGATCTATATATTAGCGGTATTGGTTTGGCAAGGGGATACCTTAACAATCCAGAAAAAACAAAAGCCTCTTTCGTCGATGATCCATTCCACAAAGGGGAAAAGATGTATCGGACAGGAGACAGGGGATATCTCACGAAACAAGGGAATATCATGTTTTTAGGCAGAGAGGATAACCAGGTTAAAATACGGGGTATGCGAGTTGAATTGGGAGAAATCGAAAATAAAATCCGAGCTGTGGATGGTGTGAAAGATGCAGTGGTGCTGTTTAAGAAAAATGATGATGTGTCCGGCTTGGCTGCCTATTTCACTTGTGAGGAACAAGATGACATAAGGTTAAAAACAAAGCAATCCATTCAATTGGAATTACCAGACTACATGGTCCCTGGTTTATATGTACAGCTTGACGAATTCCCCTTGAACTCTAATGGGAAAGTGGATAGAAATAAGCTGCCATCGGCCTCTGAAGAACATCTGGTAGTCAACTCCCGTTATGCGGAACCCAAAACATTTAATGAACAAAAAGTGCTGGACGTTTGGAAAGAGAAACTAAAATTGAGCCAAATAGGAATTAATGATAACTTTTTTGAACTTGGAGGACATTCGTTGCTGGCAGTCCAAATCATATCCAGTATCAATAAGTTATTTTCAACTGCCGTACCTGTAAAGGTATTGTTTGAGAAACCGACTGTTTCTGAGCTGGCACAAGCATTAAATCAATATAACCACAACACCGACAATCACATATTGATGAATAGAGTCAGTGAACATGTTGAAATCCCATTATCTGATGCTCAAAAACGAATATGGTTTTTAGAGTATTTAAATCCCGGTACGAGCTATAATATGCCGCTTGTATTAAATTTTGATGGACAAGCCGAAGCCTTAAAGCTCGAATCGGCAATAAATAGATTAATTAAACGGCATGACTCTCTAAAGACTGTCTTCCGCAATAAGAAAGGCAAACCTGTTCAAGTTATAAACAATGACGGTTCTATAAAACTAAAATTAATAGATAAAAATGATGATATTCAGAGAATCACTCAAAAAGAATGTGAAGAACCATTTGATCTTTCAAAAGGTCCGTTAGTAAAAGGGACTTTGGTTAAAGAAAAGGATAAAAACACGTTAATACTTGTCTTCCACCATATCATATGTGATGGATGGTCCCTAAAAGTCATTAAAGATGAATTAATAGCTCTATACAGTGGAGAAAATCTTCCCGATGACTCAGAAGTCGTGCAATATCCAAGCTATACACTGTGGCAGAGTGAATTTGAGCATTCTCCTGAAAGTAAAAAACAAATCACATTTTGGAAAGAAGAAATGTCAGGTCCTTTGCCTGTCCTGCAATTGCCAACAGACTTCAATGATAACAGGAGGGCAAATCATACAATCCGAAAGAAACTTGATGGTACATTTTCTGAAGAAATCAAGAAATTCAGCATGAGTCGAAAGCTTACTCCTTTTATGGTATTTTACAGCGCTTACGTCAGCTTACTATCCAGACTCGCTGATCAAAAAGATATCATTATCGGGACTCCGATAATCAATCGTAAGCTCGAGGAACTTGAAAGGTCTGTAGGTATTTACTTGAACACGCTGCCATTAAGGGCAATAGTGAGCGAGGATCTCACTTCCAATGAACTTTTCCTTCAAAGTAAAAAGACAATTCTCAAAGCCTTTGCCAATGGTGATATTCCATTCGAGAAAATCGTAGAGGAAGTACAGCCTGAACGAAATCTAAATCGAAATCCCTTGTTCGATGTCCTGATCAATTATCGAAGCTTTGAAGAAAGAAAAACCTATATGATAAATAATTTAGAAGTGAAAGAAGTAGAAGTGGATGAAATCGAATCTAAATTCTTCCTCACCTTATATATAGAAGAAACATCTCAAGGATTCAATCTTAATCTCTCTTATAAGAACAATATGTTTAGTACTGCGAGAATGGAGGTTTTTCTTCATCAGTTTGTACAACTGCTGGAGGCATCTATTACCTATCCTGAACGTAAATTATCAGAGATTTCTTTAATCACCGCAGATAGACAGTCATTGCCTGATCCCGCAGCTGTGTTAGGAGATCATTCATATCCTCGGATCACAGATCAAATAGAAGAGTGGGCAAAGGCGGCTCCGTACAATATCGCAGTAGAGGAAAGAGGAATCAAGTATAGTTACGAGCGATTAAACGCAACGGCCGATAAGATAAGCAGGAACCTGCTGGCTGAATGTGTACTTCCAGGGGAGGTTGTCGCTATTTACGGTAAGAAGAGTTACAAGACGCTTGTCACTATACTCGGTGTCTTAAAGGCTGACGCAGTCTTTCTGACTATTGATGAGAATGTACCGGAAAAGAGATTGGAGAGCATATTAGAGGAATCAAATACAACCTTCATCCTGACTACAATGCCAGTCAATGACGTTCATCAAAAGACAATGGAACAGTCAAATGCTTCAATTATCGAGATTGATCGCCTCTTGATGAGACAAGAAGGAGAAAGACAGATCAATTCAGTGGTAAAAGTAAAACCAAATGAAGATGCATATATTTTTTTCACATCCGGGACGACAGGGAAACCGAAAGCGATATTAGGCACTCATGCAGGGTTATCGCATTTCCTCAATTGGCAAAAAGAAGAATTCAATATTCTGCCGGAGGATCGTTTTTCCCACTTAACGAATGTGACGTTCGATGTATATTTGAGAGATGCTTTATTGCCTTTGATTAGTGGAGCCGCTTTGTGTATTCCCGAAGGCGATGAGAGCAGCATGGATTTTCTGCACCGGGAGGAAATCACCAGGTGCCATGCTGTGCCTTCTTTATCAACATTATGGTTAAAGGAAAGTTCGGAATTTCAAAGTCTGCCTTTCCTTAAAAGTATCTTTTTCGCTGGGGAGCCTTTATCCCATAAACTGATATCACAGTGGAAAGAAAGATGTAATGCTGAGATTATCTGCCTGTATGGACAAACAGAAACAACACTGGCAAAGGGTTTCCAGAGGGAGTCTGAGGTAACAAGTCGTTATGAAAATCTTCCAATAGGAAATTTCCTGCCGGATACTCAACTATTCATCCTCAATAAATTCAATAAATTATGCGGGATAGGCGAGCCAGGAGAAATTGTTGTCAGGACGCCTTATAGAACAAAGGGGTACATCAATCAGCCTCACGATGGCTTTACACAAAATAACTTCAGCGAAGATCCCAATGATTTCTATTACCATACAGGGGATCTGGGAAGATATTCACCGGACGGAATGATTGAAATTTATGGCAGGAATGATGATCAGATCAAGGTCCGCGGCGTACGCATAAACAAAAATGAAATCATGTCGGCAATGATGAATCTTCCTGGTGTGAATGACTGTTATATCTTGGATGGGAAAATGAATGGAGAAACAACAATCACTGCATACGTAGACTTAGAAAGCGGAGAAATACTTCATTCATTACGACAGAAGTTGTTTGATATCTTACCAATGGCAATGATCCCGAATCATTTCATTTCAGTACCTCAATTGCCTGTAACGTCTAATGGGAAAGTTGACCGCCAAAAATTGAAACAATTACAACCTATGAAAAGTGAAGTGTTCACCCCGATTGAATCTAATACCGAAAGAATCCTTCTGGATATCTGGAAGGATCTCATAGGAAAAGAAGATATTTGTAATACAGATAACTTTTTTGAACTTGGCGGCCACTCACTTCTCATTATAAGGATGGCAGCCAGTATACAGGATCGTCTAGATTTAGAGATACAATTGAAAGATGTGTTTCAGAATCCGACAGTGAATACCCTTGCTGCTTATATGAATTCCAATGGGAAGGTGAAAAAAACTCTTCCTATCAAGAAGGTCAGAAGAACTAAGCATTTGGTTTAGTGAAAAAAGGATGTGTCAATATGAATAAAGTACAAGTCGAAAATGAGGTATATTTGCTGCCAGCCTCATTCGGTCAAGAAAGAATATGGTTTTTTGAACAAATGAATCCAAACACCCCCACATACAATATTCCTTTTATTTTCAGGATGAAAGGGAAGCTCGACCCTGCTTTATTAAAGAGTACATTACTCAAAATAGTTGAAAGACACGAAGTGCTTCGAACTACTTTTTGTCAGATGGAGGGGGAACTTTTACAAAAAGTTTCCCTTGTAAATCCTCCATTACGATTCGTTCAGACTACCATAAAGGAAATTGAGGAATCCCTGCCTTTTTCCTCATATGTAGAAAATTTCGCCCTCAGACCTTTTGATGTGAGTAAAGAGCCACTGGTAAGGTTTGAATTAATAGAATCTGAAGAAAAGCTGCATTATTTATTGATTAATGTCCATCATTCAGTATTCGATGCATGGTCAATAGAAGTATTGAAAAAAGAAATTTTATCCATTTATCCCCTCCTGAAACAGGGCAGGGAAGCGGATATAGAAGAGCTGGAACTTCAATATGCGGATTATGCAAATTGGGAAAAAGAAAGGCTCTCAGGTGACCAAATATATACCAAAGTCGATTTCTGGAAGAAGTACTTAAGAGGGGCTCCGCCTACATTACAACTTCCTACCGACTATACTCGTTCTAAGCACTCTTCTAAAGCCGGGAAAAATATCAGATTCACATTTCCCGAAGAATTGATAGCAGGAATCCGGCAATATGCGTTATCAAATGGATCAACTCCATATGCATTTTTTATGGCGGTTTTTAATGTATTACTTTATCGCTACTCTGGGCAGAAGGATATTGTGATAGGAACTCCTGTTGCAAATCGGCACGAATCGTTTACGCATGATTTATTGGGTTTTTTCGTGAATACAATGCCTGTCAGATCCAAAATTAAACCCTATAGCAAATTCGAAAACTTCCTAAAGAGTACATTGAAGAATTTTATTAACACCCATGGGTATGGTGAAGTGCCATTTGAAAAAATTGTTCAAGAAGTGAATCCGGAGAGAAGCTCGAATGTTCATCCCATTTGTCAGGTCATGTTCACCTTTCATGAAAATGTGCCGGCAAAACGGAAAGAAGAGATTGAAATGGAACATGAGAAAATAAATACTCACACTTCAAAATTTGATTTAGTACTCTATGTGAGTTGTGATGATAAGAGTGGAGCAGGCGAGATTGAATATGATTCCGATCTATTTGAAGAGGAAACCATTCAGAGGTTTATTCGACATTATCTCAGGTTGATTGAGGATATATTAGATAATCCGCAAAAACCAATATGCAGATTAACCCTCTTAACAGACAAAGAGAAGGCAAGGCTGCTGGACCCTGTTTTTTCCCCAGCATCATCAACCTTCATACATGAACTAGTGGAAAAAAAGGTTGAAAGTAAACCTGATGTTTGTGCATTAAAGGATTCTCAAGGTGAATGGACATACCAAGAGCTTAACAGCAGAGCTAATCAGGTAGCGAACACGATCCATGATAGAGGAATTAATCCAGGGTCGGTCATAGCCATACAAATGGAAAGGTCTAAAGAGCAGATAGCGGGTATTTTAGGGATTTTAAAAGCGGGATGTTCCTATTTGCCGTTGGATCCCACACTTCCGGTAAACAGGAGGGATTATATAGTATCAGACTCCGAATCATGCCTTTTGTTAGCGGGCAGTGAGAAAAGTAATCAGGTGAGCGTGCCGGTGCTCACAATAGGTGAAACAACATCGGGTTCAACATCTGCGCCTGATCTGCAAATTGACAGGTCATCAAAAGCTCTTACTGCCTATATCATCTATACCTCAGGGACTACAGGAAATCCTAAGGGTGTTTCAATCAGTCATCATTCTCTGACTAATCATATTGCGGGCTATACTGAGCAGTTTCCTTTTAGTGAGGGAGAGAGGTTCTTACATAATATCAACTATACGTTCGATGCATCAATGACTGAGATATTCAGTCCTCTGGTTTCAGGCAGCACCCTTATCCTAAGTGACTCTTCCCGGCAATTCGATGTGGATTATTTAGCGGACTTGATATGCAGAGAAGGTATAACCCGGGCCCAATTATTTCATAGCTTGATAGAAAAAATGATTTCGCTGCCGGTTTTCACTCGATCCCATTCTCTGAAATACATTTTTACAGGGGGGGAGAAACTCAGTCGATATTTAGTCACTGAATATTATCGTGCTATGGGAAACAGTACACCTCTTGTCAATGTATACGGACCAACAGAAGCCACAGTGGCTTCGACGTTTCACGTATGCAAAGACAATGAAGACGATCAAGTTATTCCGATAGGGAAACCATTCGCGAATTATCAGTTGATCGCAGTCGACGATCAAGGAGAGTTGGTTCCACCGGGAGTGCCCGGGGAACTATGGATTGGCGGGGAAGGGATTGCTCAAGGTTATCTGAATAATGAGGAGTTATCGAGAGAATCCTTTGTAAAGCTGAAGCTGGGAGATTCTTGTGAGAAAAGATTTTATAAGACAGGAGATATCGTCAAGCAGCACCATTCGGGTGAATTCATCTTTATTTCC
>NZ_JABMCR010000419.1 GCF_013179555.1 Bacillus haikouensis | reverse complement strand
CTGCAATACCAGCCACTTGAGGTGACGCCATCGATGTACCAGATAGGCGTTGATAGGCATGCGAATAATCCGTAGAATCTTCTTTATTTTGAACATAAGCGGGAACGGTTGATAAAATATTCACTCCTGGTGCAGTCACTTCTGGCTTGATATCATATAACGTTCCTGAAGGGCCTTTCGAACTAAAGGAAGCCAGCTCGTCTCCACTGATTTCTGCTCTTCCTGCTTCACCAAGAGTGAACATAGGTGTACCTTCCTTGAATAGTTCTTTTACTTCTAATCCAGCATGGTTTGATAACGAAAATGTAGGGATATTATCGTTACCTTCACCTAGATAATGTGGAATATGGCCTTCGTCTGGATTATTATTATAAATCACAACGCCAACCGCGCCATTTTGTTTTGCATAGTTCATTTTTTCAATGAGGGCATACGTACCTCTGGCAACAAAGGCTACTTTCCCATTGACATCTTTTCCGTTGTAATCAGCTGGTCCGCCTTCTCCCGCTTCGACTATTTCAAAGCTTTTTCCTTGGAGATTACTAAACTCATCCGTCCATTTGTTGGTCATTAATTGAAGGTTTCCGTCCAGCTCCTTGCCTTCTGCTGAAAACGCACCGTCATAAGTTATGACAAAAGATGGAGCAGAACTTGCGCCCACTGTCAAAGCAAGTGCGGCAGCTCCGGGAGAACCTAATGTACTATTCCCAAGATCCCCTGAGTTCCCGGCAGCTACAACTGCCGTCACACCACTTAAAACGGCATTATCGACCGCTAAGCTTGAAGCATCTAACGGATTGTTCGTTTGTGCTCCAAGTGATAGATTAATGATATCCATTCCGTCTGCAACGGCACGGTCTATTCCGGCGATAATGGCGCTATTCGATCCACTTCCATATGGACCTAGAACACGATAAACGTTCAATTCTGCATCAGGGGCCACTCCTGTGACCTTATAATCAGAATCATTTTCAGCTTGACCAACGATTGTCCCTGATACATGTGTCCCATGTTCTGTGTAGTATGTGCTGCCCTGGTTTACTTCCGGATATCCAGCAGCTGCTTCCCAATCCTCATACGTTGTTTCCATCGGATCATTATCATTATCAACAAAGTCATACCCGCCTTTATAGGCATCTTTTAAATCCGGGTGATGATAATCGATGCCTGTGTCAATAACTCCAACTTTCACTCCTTTACCTGTAAACCCCTCATTATGCAATTTATCGATATTCATGAAAGGAATACTATCCACTTTGGTCGTTGAGCCTTCTTCCTCCGTTGATTTAGGTGGTGGAGTAAGCTGAACCTCTAATTCGCTATATACTGCTTTTACAACGTTTGAGTCTAATAGATTTTCAACCTTATTGGCTGGTAGAGTGATTGCCACTCCATTAAACGCATTCTTATAGGAGTGTTTGAGCTCGTAGTTATCTTTTCCGGATTTTGTCTTTTTCACGACCTTCTCATCTAGGTCTTTTTTGAATAATTTATGGGACTCTTCCACCTTTTTCTTTGCCTTTTCAAGAGAAACTTCTTCACCCTTGAGGGACTGTTGAATTTGCTCTGTCTTTGCAGGAAGCTGTTCGAATTCGACAATAACGGTTACATCTTCTTCACTTTTTAAATCAATATCCCTCGATAATTGAAGTCCTCTCAATGTTCGGTTGGCTTCTAATTTATCAAGTGCTTCACGTTGTTCTTTCGAAAGATCCGCAAGTACGTTCATGGCATTAGATCCTGATTCTGCTTGAACAACTGGGTCAAAACCGATTGGTCCCGCTGCACCCAGCAGAAGTCCCATGCTTAGAGCAACCTTAGGAAATTTGCTATTTCTCATCATTTTTACCCCCTATTTATACTACTTCTAATTATATTGTCGAATCTTCATGATGTCATTTGGGGGAATTCAGACCATTTTCAAGAGAAGATCTTAATTGTTTTTACTTCTAATGAGCAGGTGAATACTGAAAAATCGATATTTTCAGTGTATTTAAATACAAAAAGAAAACCTTTGCACCAGGACCTTATAATCATGAATATTGGGCAATATTGAAGATCCGTGATAACACAGCTACCTATACTATGCACATAGAAATTCCATTAATCTACTACTTTCATTAAATCAGATAATACGAAATTAACGTTTGGGAAAAACTAGACTATCAAATGAACTAAACCATTTTAATAATTTTTAGCTGAAACATAAAAATACACAAAATAATAAATCAAATTACCCAGAATTAAAGAACATCCGTTGCTTATCGTTCTCTAGATTACCCCAATACATTCCCCATTATATTTATGAGATGATTTTTCTAATAGTAAGAAAATTCAATTCACTTACTAAATTCCTATCAAGGAGGAGTGTATCATTTGGACAAGAACAAGTTAATAAAAAAAGCAGCCACAGCCGGACTATCATTGGGAATGGTATTCAGTACAATATCCTATTCCCCTGAAAGTGCGTTGGGGGAGACAGTTAAAACTCCCGTTTCTCATTCGGAAATGCTCAGTAAACTTACTGATACCCAAAGAATGGCCTTAAAGAACTTAGAATTAAACGACAAAACAGGGCTGCAGTTATCCACTGCTGTCAACCTTGATACCGATGAAGAGATCTCTATTATAGTGGAGTTGCATCAGAAGCCTGTCAAAGCAGCTCAACTTCAAGCAAGCTC
>NZ_JABMCR010000418.1 GCF_013179555.1 Bacillus haikouensis | reverse complement strand
CAGAAGAAGTGCCTCTCGTACAAAAGCAGTTAATCAAGAAGTGCAATTCACAAGGTAAGCCTGTCATCACTGCCACTCAAATGCTAGACTCCATGCAGCGCAATCCAAGACCGACAAGAGCGGAAGCAAGTGACGTTGCCAATGCTATCTTTGATGGAACGGATGCAATCATGCTTTCAGGAGAAACGGCTGCAGGTACTTATCCTGTAGAAGCGGTTCAAACGATGCACAATATTGCATCAAGAGCGGAAACTGCACTGGATTTCAATGAGATCCTTTCTGCGCGCAGCAAAGAAAGCGATCATAATATGACGGACGCAATCGGTCAGTCGGTGGCCCACACTGCGATCAACCTGGATGTGAATGCGATCGTCGCGCCGACGGAAAGCGGACATACCGCACGCATGATTTCGAAATATCGCCCTAAAGCACCGATCGTAGCGGTTACTGGCACTGAATCCGTCTCCAGAAGGTTGGCTCTTGTATGGGGTGTATACCCAACAGTCGGACGCAGAGTATCCACAACGGATGAAATGCTTGATATGGCTGTGGAAGAAAGCATGAATTCCGGCATGACCAAGCACGGTGACCTGATTGTGATCACGGCAGGTGTTCCAATCGGTGAGTCCGGTACGACTAACCTGATGAAGATCCATATAGTTGGTGACATTGTCGCTAAAGGACAAGGGATCGGACGTAAATCTGCCTATGGAAAAGCTGTCGTGGCTTCCAGTGCAGAAGAAGCTGTGAAAAACGTTCAACCGGGTTCAGTGCTTGTCACAATCGGTACAGATAAGGAAATGATGCCTGCACTTGAAAAATGCTCTGCGCTGATTGTAGAAGAAGGCGGTTTGACAAGCCATGCAGCAGTTGTAGGGATCAATCTGGGCATCCCGGTAGTCGTTGGAGTCGACAATGCTACTTCCTTATTTGAAAATGGACAGGAAATTACAGTAGATGCTACTCGCGGCGTTATCTACAACGGTCATGCAAGTGTACTTTAACATATAAGAAGCAAGCCGGAGTCTCTGTTTGAGACTCCGGCTTTTTTTGGTTAGGGAGTGAATAAGATTACGGAATAATCCCCCTCCATCGCAATATGTTATAATGATAGAATCAAGTCATAAATAACAGGAGGAATTCCTCATGAGATATATTTTGCCGCTTTTAATTGTAGTACCTGCTTTGGAAATCGGGATCCTGGTTCTGGCTGGACAAGTAATCGGTGTGGTACCTACCGTGTTGATGATCATAGCTACAGGGATTGCAGGGGCATACCTGGCAAAGAAACAAGGGCTGGAGACGATCAGGAGAGCCCGGGAGGATATGCAGTACGCTCAGTTCCCCGGAGATGTGATCATTGACGGGCTATGCATATTGGTTGGGGGAGTACTATTGCTGACCCCTGGCTTCATTACTGATGCAACAGGCTTTTTATTGCTCCTTCCGGTAACCCGGAAATTATTTAAACCCTTCATCTACAAATTATTTAAAAAATGGTTCACTAACGGGAACCTCATTATTTACAGATAATAAAAAAGAGCCTGGGACAAAACGAATAAACCACGACATAAAGACGAACTATTTCAGTGTATGTTCTTAATACCGCTAATGATTTCCGTGCAAGACTTCGCTTTCCCCGGGTAGCTCGTGAGCCGCTTCGGGAAGCATGCGGGGTCTAGAGGTACACGTCATAAGCCAAACCCAGCAAGAAGGCAAAGAGCGTCTTTCAGGACGATCCGTCTTATGCCACGCGCCTCTGTGCAAAGCCCTTCCGCTTTTCTAATAAGCTACTCTTCCGAGGGAGTCTTCGTTTTGCACTCCAATCAACCGCTGGAAAGTGCTAAAACTTAAGCGTACATTGAACAAAATAATAACCCGAACTAATTTGCCTGGTAAAAGACAAATTAGTTCGGGTTTACTTAGATTATAACACTTTTGTCCTACCTTCTTTTTTCATGAAGCCGTTCGTTTTCCGTTTTGGTATCAACTTGGCTATTTCCCCATGATAAACCTCCAAATGTCTTCAAATACTCCTGCACGCCTAAGTGTTGAAAGGATGACCAGTACCACGGGTCCGACAATCAGGCCAAGGAAACCGATCAATTTGAATCCTGCAAAAAGAGCGATCAGTGTGGCCAGGGGATCAAGGCCGATACTGGAAGATAACACTTTCGGTTCCATGATCTGCCGCTGTACGACGACGACTAAATATAATACGGAGAGCCCTATTCCCAAACCGGCATCACCGGCAATAAATTCATAAGCGATCCATGGAACGAATACTGCACCTGTCCCTAAGTAGGGCAGGATATCTACCAAACCGCTCACAAGGGCGATAGTGATGGCGTAATCGACACGAAGGATGAGTAAGCCGATTAATACGATAATGGCGGTAATCGAGATTAACGTGAATTGCGCGCGGATAAAGCCGAATAATGCCTTCTTTAAATCGATGAATACGGTTTTTCCGCTTGCCATCGCTTTCCCGGGAACAAATCTATCAGCTTTGGCCGACAATGTATACCAATCTTTGCTTATAAAAAAGGTTGCAAGCGCAGAGAATATAAGCACCGATGCGGCATTCGGTATCCAGGAAATAAGCTGAGGAAGCCTCTGAAAAAAGTTCTGAAGAAAATCCCCTGCAGATTGGGCAACTTTGCTTCCGGCTGTTTCAATATTTTC
>NZ_JABMCR010000417.1 GCF_013179555.1 Bacillus haikouensis | reverse complement strand
TGTTAACACTACGGTGTAAGCGAAGAATGCATTAAGCCCCATCCCCGGCGCCAGGGCAATCGGATATTTCGCAAGCAGTCCCATAATCAATGAACCAATTGCAGCAGCCAAAGCAGTTGCAACGAATACAGCACCCGCATCCATCCTCATGCTATCCGGAAGATCCGGTACTGATTGAAGCGTCAGTGTCAACGGATTGACTACCAGGATATAAGCCATGGATAAAAAGGTTGTCAGACCCCCGATTATTTCCCTTTTGTAATTGGTGCCCAGCTGTTCAAACTGAAAAAAATTCTTCATTTTTATATTCCTCCTCGTGCCGTCGCAGATCCCAAAATAAAAAAGCTCTGAACTACCAAGAGTTCAGAGCTTTGACTGCAAGATGAAAAATAGATTGGACCGCATTTGCAATAAATGAAGTCCGCCTATCAATCACCTCGTAGTCAAGCCATTTACGGCAGCTTGGTAGAAACGCTCGGGCCTTATTCCCGAAATTATACGACGTAATAGTAACTATAAATTTATTATGACAAGACTATTGTACCAACGGGAATGCCGGCAGTCAACAGAAAATCCGAACATTTTATAAAGTTAATTAAAAAATGTTCGGATTAAATCTGCAGCACCATCATGCCTTATTCAATTACTACCTACTCCCACTCGATCGTAGCAGGCGGCTTACTCGTTACGTCATACACCACGCGGTTTATGTGGTCGACTTCGTTCACGATACGTGTCGAGATTTTCTCAAGGACATCCCACGGGATACGGGCCCAATCTGAAGTCATCCCGTCAATCGATGTAACGGCACGGATTCCGATCGTGTAGTCATACGTTCTTGCGTCTCCCATGACGCCGACACTGCGGATATCGGGAAGGACGGTGAAATACTGCCAGATATCACGGTCAAGGCCGGATTTCTTGATTTCATCACGAAGGATATAGTCGGACTCACGTACGATTTCAAGCTTCTCTTCTGAAATCTCCCCAAGCACTCGAATACCAAGACCGGGACCAGGGAACGGCTGTCTCCAAACAATTTCATCCGGAATGCCAAGCTCAGATCCCAACGCACGCACTTCGTCTTTAAATAACGTATTTAAAGGTTCGATTAACGTAAACTGCATATCTTCAGGCAGTCCGCCAACATTATGGTGAGACTTGATAGTTTGGGCTGTCGCTGTACCACTTTCAATGATATCCGTATACAGAGTGCCTTGTGCCAGATACTCGATACCTTTTAATTTCGTAGCTTCGTCATCAAAGACATAAATGAATTCGTTACCGATGATCTTACGTTTTTGCTCAGGGTCAGAAACGCCTTTCAGCTTATCGAGGAACCTGTCCTGTGCATCCACCTTGATCACATTCATGTTAAAGCCGTCAGCGAATGTTTTCATGACGCTGTCCGCTTCCCCTTTACGCAGTAGTCCATGGTCAACGAAAATACATGTCAGTTGATCACCGATCGCCTTATGGATAAGAACCGCTACGACAGAAGAATCGACTCCGCCGCTCAGGGCGCATAGGACCTTTTTATCTCCGACGATCTGACGGATTTTATCCATCTCCATGTCGATGAAGCTTTCCATCGTCCAGTCGCCATCACATCCGCACACTTCGAATACGAAGTTCTTAAGCATCTCATTACCATGAACAGAGTGACGAACCTCCGGATGGAATTGAACCGCATAAAGACCTTTTTCTTCGTTGCTCATCGATGCAATCGGACATGATGGATTCGTGGCATTGACATCGAATCCTTCAGGGGCTTCTACTACAAGATCTCCGTGACTCATCCATACGACCTGCTCATCTTCAAGTCCTGAGAAGAGCTTTGACGTTTTCTCGATTTGAATGGCCGCTTTACCGTATTCACGGTGCTTGGCACGTTCTACTTTACCGCCGAAATGCATCGTCATCAGTTGCATGCCGTAGCAAATACCGAGGATCGGAACATCCAGATCGAAAATGCGTTCATCACAACGGAACGAATTCTCTCCATATACACTATTTGGTCCACCTGAGAAAATAATTCCCGTCGGATTCATTTCCTGGATTTCTTCCAGCGTGATGGTATGCGGGTGAAGCTCACTGTACACTCCGAACTCACGGATTCTTCGTGTGATCAATTGATTATATTGACTTCCAAAGTCTAATACGACGATCATTTCCTGATTATGCAATTCTTCTTTACCTAGCATTCAGTTCACCTCATCCAGTTATTATCTCTCTTTTGTGTATGATTCCCTTACCATCCACAATTACATCCTTTTTGTTAGCATTCTTTTGAAAAATAGCCCTCTTAACACCGCTGTTGATTTCCGTGCAAGACTTCGCTTTCCGCGGGTGACCTGTGAGCCTCCTCGTCGCTAAAGCTCCTGCGGGGTCTCACATTGGCCACTTCTCCCGCAGGAGTCTTTGTCTCGCACTCCAATCAACAGCTGGAGCCGGTCATCACCAACAATAAGCCTCTATCCTTGCATAAATCATACTGTTGATTTTAGACATCAAACACGCTCCCAAACAGCAAAAAAAACTAGACTCCGCCTGTATAAAGGCAGAATTCTAGTTTTTTGGCATGCATTGATGTCTAAATAGAACACTGCCTTCATAGTCCA
Source organism: Bacillus haikouensis (assembly GCF_013179555.1). Classification (GTDB taxonomy): domain Bacteria; phylum Bacillota; class Bacilli; order Bacillales; family Bacillaceae_B; genus Rossellomorea; species Rossellomorea haikouensis_A. The sequence continues at coordinate 67 of NZ_JABMCR010000417.1, read as the reverse complement.
GTCATTTACGGTGACCGGGTAGAAACTTTCGAACCATATTATCGAGGATATACGAAGGATGCTAACG
>NZ_JABMCR010000416.1 GCF_013179555.1 Bacillus haikouensis | reverse complement strand
CCCTTTTTTGCCTTCTTTGTACGGCGTTAACAGTTCGGCAGCTTTTGTTGTGTACCGGTCCTTGAACTGAGCTTTCCCCGCCGGCTTAATGTGTTGAAATGTGCTCATGAAGCTTCTCCTTGCGGTAGATGATGCGTCCGTTTTTGATGACGGTGTTCGTGTGATTCACTCCGTAATGGTATGGAACATAATGGTAGTTTGGTGCATCCCAAAGGACGATGTCGGCTTTACGGCCATTTGCAATTTTGCCTGCCTGCTCTCCCCGGTTGATCGCGTATGCAGAATTGACCGTGACGGCATTCCAGACTTCTTCCGGCGTCATCTTCAGCTGAAGTGACGCAAGGTTCATGATGAATTGCAGGTTCTCGGTCGGCGAACTGCCGGGATTGAAGTCGGTTGAAAGCGCGACTGCCGCTCCCGCTTCGAGCATGCCCCTTGCGTTGGCAAACTTGCCTTTGTTCAGGTAGAAAGACGTGCCCGGCAGAAGGACGGCGATGGTGTCTGTTGCGCCTAATGCCTGGATGCCTTTTTCAGATGCACCCACCAAATGATCTCCGCTTATCGCTCCAATTTCGGTGGCCATTTCCGTCCCTCCGAGTGGATCGATTTCATCCGCGTGGATCTTTACAGAGAAACCTTTTTCCTTGGCTGCTTTTAAAAATTGGCGTGACTGCTCGACGGTGAAGACGCCGGTTTCACAGAAAATGTCAACGAATTCAGCCAGGTTTTCTTTTTCGATGTCTGATAATAGTTCCAACATTTCGTTCAGGAATTCATCGGACCGTTCTTTGTATTCCGGCGGGATGGCATGCGCGCCCAGGAATGTGGAAACCAGGTCCGCTGCATGTTCATCATTCAGTTTTTGCGTGACGCGCAGCTGTTTCAGTTCGGTTTCTTTATCTAATCCGTAGCCGCTTTTGGCTTCGACCGTGGTGATACCGTACGAAATCATTCTATCCAGGTGGAACCTGGCTTTCTTGAGTAGTTCTTCTTCAGATGCTTCGCGGGTGGCTCCTACTGTCGAAAGGATTCCTCCGCCCCGTTTCAGGATCTCCAAATATGGCACTCCCTGCTGCTTCAATGCCATTTCATGTTCACGGGAGCCTCCGAATACGAGATGGGTGTGCGGGTCAACAAGACCTGGTGTTACGAGTTTTCCTTCGGCATCGATTCGTTCGGTCGATTTATGTGCCTGAGCTTCTTCGTGTGTACCGATCCACTCGATGAGGCCGTCCTTGATCCCGAGAGCGGCATTTTCACGGACAGGCAGTTCACTCATTTCTTTTCCTTTTAAGGGACCGCTTCCATGGTCCATCGTGAGTAGCTGGCCAATATTTTCAATGATTGTATCGAATTGTTTTGTCATTAGTTATTCTCCTCCTTTTTTCATCGGGATTTGAATGTTGTGTTTGTCTGCTGTCTGTTCAGCGATATCATATCCTGCGTCGACGTGACGGATGACGCCCATGCCCGGGTCAGTGTTGAGCACGCGTTCCAGACGTTCCTGTGCAAGGTCTGTTCCGTCTGCTACAACGACCATTCCTGCGTGCAGGGAGTAACCCATGCCCACTCCGCCTCCGTGATGGAATGAGATCCAAGATCCGCCTGCAGCTGTGTTGATCAGCGCGTTCAGGATCGCCCAGTCCCCCACGGCGTCACTGCCGTCTTTCATGCTTTCTGTTTCACGGTTCGGCGATGCAACGGAGCCGCAGTCAAGGTGATCCCGGCCGATGACGATCGGTGCTTTCAACTCGCCTTTGCGTACCAATTCATTGATGGCAAGGCCCATCTTCATCCGCTCGCCGTATCCAAGCCAGCAGATCCGTGAAGGCAGCCCTTGGAATGACACTTGTTCCTGAGCCATATCGATCCAGCGGTTGAGCGCTTCGTTTTCAGGGAAAAGTTCTTTGATCAAACGGTCTGTGCGGTAGATATCTTCCGGATCACCGGATAGGGCTGCCCAGCGGAACGGTCCTTTTCCTTCACAGAATAAAGGGCGGATATAAGCAGGAACGAATCCAGGGAAATCGAATGCATTATCGATTCCTTCGTCTTTCGCTACCTGGCGGATATTGTTGCCATAGTCGAATACGATCGAGCCGCGTTTTTGGAATTCGAGCATCGCCTCTACGTGCTTTGCCATGCTTTTTTGTGACAGCTTGGTGTATTCGGACGGATTTTCTTTTCTTAATCGTGCAGCATCTTCAAGCGTAAATCCTTCAGGTACATACCCGTTGAGCGGATCGTGTGCTGAAGTCTGGTCGGTCACGATATCGATTTTTACGCCTTTTTCCAAGAATTCGTGATGAACTTCAGCTGCATTTCCTAACAGCGCGATGGATAATGCTTTCCCCTGGTCTCTTGCTTCGTACGCCATCGCAACCGCTTCGTCGAGGGAATCCGTCTTCACATCACAATATTTCGTATCGAGGCGCTTCTGGATGCGTTCTTCATCGACGTCGACCGCAATGACCACCCCTCCGTTCATGGAAACGGCCAATGGCTGAGCACCGCCCATTCCCCCTAAACCGGCTGTGAGGGTGATCGTGCCTTTTAGTGAGTTGTTGAAATGCTTTTTCGCCAATGCCGCAAATGTTTCGTATGTTCCTTGCAGGATCCCTTGAGTCCCGATGTAAATCCAGCTTCCCGCCGTCATTTGCCCGTACATCATGAGACCTTTCTGATCAAGTTCGTGGAAGTGCTCCCAGTTCGC
>NZ_JABMCR010000415.1 GCF_013179555.1 Bacillus haikouensis | reverse complement strand
TCGATTTCCACATCTTGACCGGCGACTTCAATATCCCAGAACCAGACCCCTCTATCACTCAAAGTGAAAATGACTTCATACGTTACACCTTCGAAGGAGCCGCTCCACTTCACCTGAGACTTTGCCCATTCTACCGAGCTTTCTGACTTTACACCGATCATCGGAACAAACTTAATCCCGTCGTTCCCATGGATTCGCAAAAATACGTTATTCAATGAACCGTCAATCGGGTTGCTCATCAGCCCATTTACCAAGATGTCTTTATGTGTAACAGCAAACAGGTCGCCGCCGGGTAAAAAAGTAAACTTCAGTTCTCCTGATGTCAGTACAACATTTGCATTCATATGCTTTCCCCTCGCTTCTCTATTCTACTAGTGTGAATGATTTCTCCATGACTTCTTGGCTGTGTCCGCCAACATACGCAATGAAAGTTCCCGGATCGCTCGAAAGCGTAAGGTCGGAATGGTAATAGCGCAACTGTTCCTCTGTAAGGGAGAACGTCACTTCCTTCGTCTCACCCGGCGCTAAGCTGATTTTGACAAAATCCTTTAGTTCTTTCAGCGGACGGACCACTTCCCCGCTCACGTCACGCACGTACAACTGCACGACTTCATCCCCCGAAACTTCTCCGCTGTTTGTCACTGTGACAGATATCTCCAGTGATTCATCACGGGTGATTGTTTTATTAGAAAGCTTCATGCTGCTATAAGTAAATTCTGTATAACTCAAACCGAATCCGAACGGGAACAGCGGACAGTTCGGGATATCCAGATATTGTGATACATAGCGTTCCTGTGCATCCGGTGCCCCTTTTGGCCTTCCGGTATTGAAATGATTATAATAAACCGGAATCTGACCTGCACTGTAAGGGAATGACATCGTTAGACGGCCGGATGGATTGCTGTCTCCGTATAATAAGTCAGCCACAGCTGCCCCGCCTTCCGTTCCCGGATACCAGGCCTCGAGTACGGCATCTGTTTGATCGTATACGCCGTGCAGATCAAGCGGCCGTCCATTGAATAAGACGGCTGCTGTCGGCTTGCCGAGTTTTTTGATGCGCTGAATCAGCTCTAATTGTGCAGGCAGAAGTTTGATATCTGCGCGGCAGCCTGCTTCACCGCTCATGTCTGAATCCTCACCCAGTGCAAGGACGATCACATCTGCATCTTTTGCCGCTCCGATCGCTTCTTGTATTTGTTCCTCAGTAATCGCTTCAATATCACTGCCTTTTGAAACGATCAGCTGCGAAGGATCGATTTTTTGTAAGATTCCTTCCTTTAATGTCACGGCATCTTCCTTTGAACCAAGCCATGACCACGGACCGAGAATGTCCCCGCTTTCTGCAAAAGGGCCGATCAGCGCAACTTTTTGATCTTTCTTTAGAGGTAAAATACCTTCATTTTTCAACAACACTGCTGATTTAGCAGCAAGTTCCTTTGCTGCTTCGCGATGGGCAGCACTCATAACGATCTCTTTTTCAAGCTCCTCATCAGCTCCGCGAAATGGATTTTCGAATAGACCCAGCTTCTCTTTCAGGGTCAGAATCCGCAGGACCGCCTCATCAATCAGAGATTCTTCAAGCGAGCCTTCTTCCACCAATGCCTTTAGGTATTTGACATAGGTGGCGGTCATCATTTCAATGTCCACACCAGCCGTAAGAGCTTTCAAAGCAGCTTCTTTCTCATCCTCTGCAATACCGTGAGGAATCATTTCCTTCACCGCACCCCAATCTGAGATCAGTACCCCGTCAAATCCCATTTCTTTGCGGAGGATCGAACGCATCAACATCTTATTTCCGGTAGCGGGGATGCCGAACACTGTATTAAAAGCGGTCATCACCATCTCGCAGCCTTCATCCAGTGCCGCTTGATAAGCAGGCAGATAATTTTCACGAAGTTCCCTTTCAGACACATCGACCGTGTTATAATCCCTGCCTCCTTCCGGTGCTCCGTAAGCTGCGAAGTGCTTCACGCAGGCAGCGACGCGGTCCACTTCATTGGTGAGGTCGTTTCCTTGGAACCCCCGGACAAAGGCCCTCGCAAACTCACTATTTAAATGGGGATCTTCCCCTGTCGACTCCATCACTCTTCCCCAGCGGGGATCCCTGACCAGATCGACCATCGGTGCAAACGTGACATGCACACCGGATACCGATGCTTCTTTTGCCGCAATCTCCGCACTTTTCTCTGCCAGTCCCAGGTCCCATGAGCAGCCGATTGCAAGAGGAACAGGAAAGATTGTCTTATAACCGTGTACAATATCAGACATAACCAATAGCGGGATGTTAAGCCTGTTTTCTTCCATATGTGTCCTTTGGATGTTCTTCACTTCTTTCGCTCCGGATGCACCGAGGACCGATCCGGTGTTTCGTATCATTTCATCGGTGACGCCCATATCGGCCATCGGACCCGTGATCTGTCCCCCATCACTCGCTCCTTTAAAAAAAGGAGTGGCGAACTGAGTCAGCTGCGCAATTTTTTCATCGAGTGTCATTTCATTTACTAAAGAAGCAAGCTTGATTTCATTCATACAGCAACCTCCAAAAAATAGGATTTTTTGATGTGGATTATTTTATAGGTGAAACGTTTCAATTAACAGTTGAGTCGAATTATAAGGCTAATACAACTTATAGTCAATACAGATATCCAATCTGAAAAAATTCCATAAACCTATATTCATAAGTGTTTTACAGGTATAAACTTTTTTATCCGGGTC
>NZ_JABMCR010000414.1 GCF_013179555.1 Bacillus haikouensis | reverse complement strand
GCACGCTCGTTCTCTTCTGATCAATGTACCAGGCACCTCCCTTACCGGTAAAACTTTTGCTGCTTCCATTAGGGCGCAATATGATTTTACTGAATATGAAATGAAGTGGAACCCTGATAGTCTGCTTCCCCCTTCTGAAAAACTGGTGACGAGAGAAATGAAAGAAGCTGATATTCCTTACTCCATCAAATTGGATATTGAATGTTTCGGTCAAAGTCGTTCCGATGCTGAAGCCATGCTTAAACAATCCATAAAGGAATCAGGACAAAGAAGTTTAATGATTGTATTCGCTGGAAATACAGTTGGGAAAATCAGGGTGCAGCGAGTAGGGAATCAAAGTTTCATCTATGGATTTGCCGTAGATCCCCATTTTCAAGGTAAGGGAATCGGCCGAAAAGCTCTCGCCCATACTGTCAGGGAAGAATCCCGATGGACACAAGACATTTTTCTTGATGTTGCAGCGACCAACAGTAAAGCACTGAGTCTCTATGAAAAAAGCGGCTTTAAAACCATTTATAGCCAGGACTACTATCAATTTAATATTTGATTCCAATGCATGAATTCAAGACGAACATGCTTCGAATGCTCCTCACAGTGAAGGATTGAACGATCAAACTAATCGTGGCGATGATATGCTTTCAATACAGAAATAATTCAAAATGCCAAAGGGAATCATTGGCTGAAGATTGAAAACCGAATAATCAATAAATGGACCATACAGTTACTACCTATCAAAAAAGGAGATCAGCTACTCGAAATTGGATACGGGCCAGGTTATTGCATCAATAAAATCATACGAAATCACCCGGTAGCGACGGATGACGGTATAGATATTTCTACAACATGAATGAATCTGCCCATCAAAAAAAAACAGACGGCCATCGAAAATCGCAGAGTCCGCTTATTTATCCACGACATTTCTCAATTATGGCTGCATAATAAGTTGTATCATCACCTATTTTCGGTAAATATTTTCCCTTATGGACCGTCACGCATACCTGATGTTCAAGCAGGGCGGCACCTGGTTATCACGGTACAGCCCCGGGGAAAAGAAAAAAATGACGGCAGAGCGTGCAGTTACGGTCAGCAAATTCTCCAATGAACTAACAGGTGCAGGATGCAAGAATATCGAGATTTTCTAAAAAACTGTACGGCCATCCTTAACAGTTTCCGCTAAATGTATAAAATGACCTTAACTTCATATAAAAACAGTCAGTCCAAATGGACTGACTGTTTGGTTCTTTATTCCTCAGTATTTCCCTCTTCAGTATTGCTTTCCTCTGAATTTGATTCCTCTTCCTTCTGTTCTTCGGTGCCTGTGTCCTCTTCTGTGTCACTGCTGCATCCGGCTGCAAATCCGATTACTGATACCGACATCAAAAGCATTAATAACCATTTCTTCATTGATTTCATTGTTTCGCCTCCTGATAAGATGCATTTGTACTACACCTCTATCTTATCGATTTTCCATCGTTTGAGAAGGCCTTTTACCAATAATTAACTTATCTTTAAAAAGTATTTACATACTATTCACTTCATTTCGTTGAGTTTGCTGCTATATTGACCGAAGACTGTATACACTTCACTTTCTGCAGGTGACCGGTGAACCGCCACTCGAGCGTCACTCTTCGTGTCTAAAAGGATAATACTACTTCTCAACTACTAGGAATCTTATTGATTTTTACGGCATCTATTAATTCTTTGATTTCGCTGATATTCTTCTCCTGGAGGAGATCGATGATCTTGCTTCCCACTACGACCCCATCACACTCCTCTGTCATCTCCTTTACATGCTCAGGAGTTGAGATACCAAATCCCGCAAGGACTGGAACCTTGCTATATTTTTTTAGTACTTGCAAATGTGCACCGATTTTCCTGTTTACTTCATTTCTTGCACCTGTTGTACCATTGACTGTTACGGCGTACAAAAATCCTTCCGTTAGCTGTGCAAGTTCACTGATTCTTTCACTGGGACTTGTCAGGGTGGCAAGCTGGATGATCGCAATCCCATGTTTCCTGGCTGGTGCTGAAATTAATTCTAGATGTTCTGCGGGGAGGTCCGGGATGATCAAACCGTCCACTCCTGCTTCTTCGCATCGGTTGAAGAAACGATCGATGCCAAATTTAAAGACAGGGTTTATATAAGTCATGAACACTAATGGAATACCGATTTCTTCCCTTCTTAAAGCCAGCTCATCCAGTATTTGGGTTAACGTGATTCCTTCTTTCAAAGCCCTCTTCCCTGCTTTTTGAATGGTTGGACCATCTGCTACAGGGTCTGAGAATGGAATGCCGATTTCGATGGCCGATGCCCCGGCTTCTTCAAGTTGTTTCAATGTGTTTATAAAATTCTCGATCCCTCCATCCCCGGCCATGATATAGGGGATGAATAATTTATTTCCTTTGTTCAATTCATATTTAAATGACTGATCCATGAACACTTTACCCATTCTCATTACCTCCCAACAATTCCTTCACTTGTTCAACGTCTTTATCTCCTCTGCCCGACAGGCAAATGACGACCGATTCATGAGGGTTCATATCTTTTGCTAATTTTAACGCATACGCAACAGCATGTGAGCTTTCCAAAGCAGGAATGATTCCTTCTGTTTGGGAAAGCCGTTTGAACGCCTCCAGCGCTTTTTCATCAGAAACGGAAGTATATTGGACTCTATTAATATCCTTCAAATAACTGTGTTCAGGTCCAACTCCTGGAT
>NZ_JABMCR010000413.1 GCF_013179555.1 Bacillus haikouensis | reverse complement strand
GGATTTAATAGGGGAAACGCCGTTAGTCCAATTGAAATTAAGAGATCTCAGTAAAGCCTCCGTTTATGCCAAGCTTGAGATGTACAATCCATTCGGGATGAAAGATCGAGTTGCAAAGCAAATCATACTTGATGCAAAAAGAACAGGTCTACTTAAAGATGGGGATCCCATAATTGAAAGTTCTTCCGGGACTCTTGCTTTGGGGATCGCGCTGGTCGGATCATATCTGGGACATGAGGTACATATCATTACCGACCCCCGTATTGATTCATTGACGCATACAAAGCTAAGAGCCTTGGGAGCGAACATCCATGTGGTAGAAGAGATGGGAATGACTGGGGGATGGCAGCAAGCCAGGTTGAATTATCTCTATCAAATGCTTGAGGATCGCCCTGATGCTTTTTGGCCCCAGCAATACGAGAACCCCCAAAACCCACTTTCCTATCGTCATCTGGCAGATGGCGTAATGAAAGAAGTCGGGCAAGTGGATATATTGGTTGGATCGGTTGGGAGCGGCGGATCATTATGCGGGACAGCGGAAACGCTGAAAAAGAGAAATGCCGATCTAAAAGTGGTTGCAGTTGATGCTGCAGGAAGTTCTATTTTTTTTCAAAATGATAAGCCAAGAAGACTCCAAAGCGGTCTTGGCAATAGCCTCCAGCCCAAAAACGTCAACTATTCCGTCATTGATGAGGTTCACTGGCTGAATGATGAAGAAGCCTTCAATTGGACACTTGAACTTTCAAGACATGAAAAGATTTTTGCCGGCAATAGTTCTGGAAGCGTATACGCTGTAGCAAATTGGTTAAGTACACAAGTGGATTCTTCCAAGAGAATAGTGTGTATTTTTCCGGACAGGGGTGATCGGTATTACAATACATTTTATCAGGAAGATTTTTTCAATATGCATCATTTAGCATCATCTCAATTAAATCTTCAACCTGCAGAGGTAAGCTCCATTCAAGATACGGAGAAATGGTCATACTTAAATTTTGATAAATGGAAGTGTTCCAATGAAAAAGCTCTTATTTATTGAGTCAAATACAACCGGTACTGGTATGATCGCTATTCAAAAGGCGCATTCCCTTAACCTGTCCCCTGTATTCATTACCAGGGATCCGAAATTGTACAATGGACTATTTGAACAAGACTGTCAAATAATCACGTGTGAAACAAATCATTTCGATGTAGTCCTCGAAACCATCAAAACTATATTTGATCCAGGAGAAATTGCAGGGATTACCACAACAAGTGAATTTTATATCCATACTGTTTCAAGATTGACATCTTCCCTGCAGCTTAAAGGAAATCCTCCTGAAACTGTTGCTGCTGCAAGAAATAAGTTTACTGTACGCGAGAAATTGAGAAAGAGCAAAAAGTTGTATCAGCCTTTTTATTTTGGCATAACAACAGAACAGGAATTAGTGTGGAAGGAGAAGGAAATTGCTTTCCCATGTATTGTGAAGCCAGTTGATGACAGTGGTTCAAACGGTGTCAAAGTATGCCGCGAATTTACTGACTTGCTCGATCACACCATTCGTCTTCTCAAGGTTGAAACCAATACGAGAAATCAGCCTGCCGGGAAAATGGCACTCATTGAAGAGTATGTGGAAGGGCAGGAATATAGTCTGGAATGCTTCTCATTCGATGGGAATCACCAACTTATCGGCATTACTAAGAAAAAAGTGGGAAGGGAGCCGTTTCGCGTAGAACAAGGCCATATTTTCCCGGCTGAGGATCTGACAGGGGCAGCCCGTGAACGGATTAAAGAGGGAGCCTTTGAAATCCTTGAAACCTTAGGGTGGTGCAATGGCCCAGTCCATATTGAGGTGAAAGTCGTAGAGGATCAGTTATTTCTGGTCGAGTTTAACGGACGTCTGGCAGGGGGGATGATTCCCGAGTTAATTAGATTATCTTCAGGTATAGACATGCTGCAAGAACAATTAAAGTCTTCAACAGGGATACAGCCGGACTTACAAAAAACATCATACTGTTATGCGGGCATACAGTTTTTTGTACCTGATAAATCAGGGGTCATTACTGAAATAAACCTTATCAAAGATAAACATTTATATGGAATCAAAGAGGTTCGAGTGAATGTGGATATAGGTGATCATGTTGATGAAGCCTGTAATGCATATGGAAGAAAAGGTTACACAATCGCAGTTAGTGATGACGTTCACGATTTGATGGACACGCTGCTAGAATCCTCCAAACAAATAAAAATAAAAGAAAAGGAGTGTATTGTATGAACTATTTAAGTGATACCATAACCCAGCCCACGGAAGAAATGATGTCTTCCATTCAGAACGCTGTCTTAGGGGACGATGTATATGGAGAAGACCCTACAGTAAACAGACTGGAAGAGGTTGCAGCAGAGATTCTCGGAATGGAGTCCGCGTGTTTTATGGCGAGTGGTACAATGGCGAATCTTGCTTCGATAATGGCTCATTGTCCCAGGGGCTCAAAGGTATTGGTCGGTGACGAATCTGATATTTATATTTTTGAAGCTGGCGGTGCTTCTGTTTGCGGGGGGATTATGTATGAACCCATACCTACTCAGCGCAATGGTGAACTGGCGATTCAGGACTTGGAGAAAGTATTTCCGTTTGACCCTGAGGATCCCCAGTTTGCACTTCCTGCATTGATTTGTTTAGAAAATACACATAATCGCTGCGGCGGTAAAGTACTTTCGTTAAGCTATTTAAAAGATGTATACGAATT
>NZ_JABMCR010000412.1 GCF_013179555.1 Bacillus haikouensis | reverse complement strand
CCAGCTTGTATACCCCATTAACTCAACACCATCTGCAACTGCTTCTCCCATCGCTTTGATGTGATCGCGGAGAAAATCGATTCTATAGTCATCCTGAATGGAACCGTCTTGCTCTATTTTGTCTTTGGCCCCCAGCCCATTTTCCACGACAAAAAGCGGAATTTGGTAACGATCATACAGCTGATTCAAACTGATCCTCAATCCTGTCGGGTCGATTTCCCATCCCCAATCACTCGCCTTTAAGAAAGGATTTTTGACACCGCCAATCAGATTTTCATCCATACCCTGTAATTCAGCCTTTTCTTTCTTTTCTGTTCTGGACATATAATAGCTGAATCCAATATAATCTACAGTTCCTTCTTTTAATAACTCGTAGTCACCATCTTGAATGTCCAGCTCAATATTATGCTCCTTGAAATATCGGTGAATAAAAGCAGGATATTCTCCTCTCACTTGAACATCTGCACAGAAGTTGTTAAATAAACGCTCCTCTTGAAGGGCATACATCACATTCTCCGGATTGGAATCATACGGGTAAACAGGAGCATAGAGAATCATACAGCCTATTTTGGATTCAGGGATGATTTCGCGGCAAGCTTTTACTGCCATGCTGCTGGCGACAAACTGATGGTGAAACGCTTGAAAAGTAGGTTGATATTTGTCTTCTTCTTTTTGAATCGAGAAGCCCAGCCCTTGAATCGGCATAATAAAACCACTATTGATTTCATTGAAAGTCATCCAGTACCTGACTTTATTCTTATACCGGTTGAGTATCGCATGTACATATCTCTCGAAGAAAGTGACCACTTTCCGATTTCTCCACCCTCCATACTCTTTAACGAGGTTTAACGGCATTTCATAATGAGAGATGGTCACAACCGGCTCTATTCCGTATGAGTGCAGTTCATCAAACACACGGTCATAGAAAGCCAGTCCATCTTCATTGGGTTCCAGCTCATCCCCATTCGGGAAAATTCTTGTCCAGGCAATGGACATGCGGAACGCTTTGAAACCCATTTCAGCAAACAGTGCAATATCCTCTTTATACCGATGATAAAAATCAATCGCTTCATGATTGGGATAGCTGTATTTTTCTTTATCGATTTCAAAATTAAAGCCAGGTGACTGTAAAATATTCAGTCTTCCCTTTCCGCCAGGAAGAACATCTGCAATATTTAATCCTTTATTCCCCTCATGAAAACCACCTTCGATTTGATTTGCCGCTGTAGCACCCCCCCATAAAAAACCTATCGGGAATTGATATTTTTCCATATGATTGCCTCCTGCTTTTTACTTTCTTACATGTAAGATTAACGACTTTACCTAAGATTATAAATAAAAGCAGTGGATTTGGTTTTATTTATCACAAAAGGTTATGCGTTACACAAATGTAACACTATGTTTCACTCTGTAGCTGTGTTACTATAAATTAACTGTAAAACAATTTGAAGAAGAAGGTAAGGAGCATACCAAGCCAATGTTTTCATATGACGTAATCGCCTCTTTTAATGAATTGGAAACATCCTTATATAACTACATCACTCAGAATATTGAAAAGGTTGTGTACATGAGAATCCGCGAATTAGCGGATGAAACACATGTTTCCACAGCATCAATTCTGCGTTTCTGCAGAAAAGTTGATTGTGAAGGTTTCTCTGAATTCAAAGTAAAGCTGAAGATGTATCTTAAAGAAAAGAAAAAAACCAATATAAAAAGCCCTCTGCGCTCAGTGGAAGAGTTTTTTGAAAGAACGTTAAAAGGAAACCTTGAAGAAGAGATAAGAGAAGCTGTCCGTGCAGTCACTGATGCCGATAATGTCATATTTACCGGAATAGGCAGCTCAGGTATTCTCGCTGAGTATGGTGCGAGACATTTTTCGAGTCTTGGGAAGTTTTCAATGTACATCAAAGATCCCCACTATCCCATTCACTCCAGTATCATGGTAAACAGCGTCACCATTGCTTTATCTGTATCGGGAGAAAACAACTATACAATCACCCATTTAAACAAGCTTAAACAAGAGGGAAGTAAAATCATTAGCATAACAAATACAAAATCATCTACTATTGCGAAGATTTCCGATATTAATATACCTTATTATGTCTCCGAAGAATTCATTGAGGAATCAAATATTACGACTCAAGTCCCCGTGATTTATATTCTTGAATTAATGGCTCGTGAGATATTCAAACTGAATCATAATTAGATCTATACTTTGAACAAAACCTTATATCACCTTTTTATGGACACTTGTTTACAAGATCTTATTGCTTTAAAAGTAATGAACAAATTACACCGGCCATTTTAGTTTTATTTACTTAAAAGGTGCCTGTCCCCCACTGCAAAGAGTAAGTGACAGGCACTTCTTTTCCTTTATTATCTATATAAGAAGCAGTCAATAATACGCTTACTCTCCCCAGCCTACTTTGTCTGCTCTTTTATTAACCATTCCTCCACCCGCTTCCTTAACACGAACTTCTGTATCTTCCCACTGGCATTACGCGGCAGCTCCTCCACAAACTCATACTTCCGCGGCCGTTTATAGTTAGCCAGGCTGTCACTGCTCTTACACCATTCATCCAGCTCTTTTTCCGTGACATCAGAGTTTTTCTTCACCACAAACGCTGTCACACTTGCTCCCCACCTGTCATCCGGCTGTCCGACAATCGCCGCATCAAGAACTCCCTCATGAGCATGCAGCACGTCCTCCACCTCACGCGGATAAATATTTTCCCCGCCGCTGATAATCA
>NZ_JABMCR010000411.1 GCF_013179555.1 Bacillus haikouensis | reverse complement strand
ATGTAATCCAGCGAATCGGACTCCTCCCTCATATGACGATAGAAGAGAATATCAGTCTGATACCGAAACTAAAAGGCTGGAAAAAGGAAAAATACGAAAACAGAGTTGAGGAATTGATGAATCTGGTGGGACTCGAACCGGGGATTTACCGAAAGAAGTACCCTCTCGAACTAAGCGGCGGACAACAGCAAAGGGTAGGTGTCATACGTGCATTGGCTGCTGAACCGCCTATAATTCTGATGGATGAACCTTTCAGTGCACTCGACCCCATAAGCAGGGAACAGCTGCAGAATGAACTGAAACATATTCAAAATTCAATACATAAAACGATTGTATTTGTTACGCATGATATTGACGAAGCACTGAAATTAGCCGATGAAATCGCCGTAATGAAGGATGGCAGAATCGAACAGATTGCAACGCCAGTGGAGTTGATTTCTTCGCCTGCCAATGAATTTGTTCGTTCGTTTATCGGGGAGCATCGGTTAAATGTAGGAAATAAAGAGAAATCGGTGGCCGATATCATGGATGACAATCCGGTATTCCAGCATTATGAAGAATCAGAATATGAAACGATTTCCCTGGACGCCACACTTTCAGAAGCGGCTGGTCTATTCGTTTCCAAAGAACCTCATGTGCTCGTAGTGACGAAAGACGGCAAACATATAGGAAGTGTGTCAAGAAGTGATATCCTTCATGCTGTTGCTTCAGAAAATAGAAGGGAGGCTCAGTCCTAATGATACATAGCCTTTCGCTATCATTCATCAATACGATCTCAAGCCGTTCGGATGACATCATGACCGGATTGGTTGAGCACCTTTATCTATCTTTCATATCAATCTTTATTGCGATTGTGATTTCATTACCGCTTGGAATCTATATTTCCAGAAAAAAGAATATTGCTGAGTTTTATATAGGGATAACTGCAGTATTTCAAACCATCCCCAGTCTGGCTTTATTTGGATTCCTGATTCCCCTCCTTGGAACCGGGAGTACAACGGCCATCATTGCACTTACAGTATACGCATTGCTGCCGATACTCAGGAATACATTTACCGGTATCGCCGGAGTCGATGAAGGCGTCATAGAAGCAGGAAAAGGAATGGGAATGACGAGTTCACAGTTATTATTCAAGATTGAACTGCCGCTTGCTCTGCCTTTCATCATGGCGGGTATAAGGACGGCAACGGTTTTGACAGTGGGTGTTGCCACACTTGCAACATTTGTGGGAGCAGGTGGACTCGGGGACCTCATATACCGCGGCCTTTCTACTTGGAACAATTCACTCGTGCTTGCCGGTGCGGTCCCTGCTGCACTCCTGGCATTATTTTTTGATTTTCTGTTAAGGCTTTTAGAAAATGCTGCAACGCCAAAAGGGTTAAAAACCCGAAAATAATTAATACAAAAGGAGCGTACATATGAAAAAAACACTCACCCCCTTCATTATTCTGCTGGCAGCCTCGATTCTCATTGCAGGATGTGGAAATAGCGGTGGCAAAGACACCATCACAGTATCAGGTAAAATGTGGACAGAACAATTCATCCTGACTCATATCATGGCTGAATTACTGAAGGAAAAGACAGACCTTGATGTAAAGGTTGAAGAAGGACTTGGCGAAGTTTCGATCCTGACACCTGCTCTTGAAAAAGGTGATATTGATGTGTATGTGGAATATACCGGTACAGGACTTGAAGCTGTCTTGAAAGAACAGGCAGAGGAAGGAGCTTCCGGAGACGAGATAATTGAACAGGTCAGAAAAGGATACGAAGAAAAATTTAATGTGACATGGCTGAAACCTCTTGGATTTGAAAATACTTACACCCTTGCATATACAAAGGATCAGGAATTTGATGCCAAAACATTCTCCGATTTGGTTCCTCTTTCAAATGAACTGAGCTTCGGGGCACCACACCAGTTTTATGAACGTGAAGGGGACGGATACGATGCTTTTTCAGAAGCATACGGTTTCGATTTTAAAGAGAAGGAAAGCTATGATCCCAATATCATGTATGAAGCGGTGAAAAACGGAGATGTGGATATCATTCCTGCTTTTACCACCGATGGCAGGATTGAGAGATATAATTTAAAGTCGACCGAAGATGATAAAGGTTTCTTCCCCCCATATGATGCAGCTCCAATCATACGACAGGAAGTATTGAAAGAGCACCCCGAGGTAGAAGAGACGCTGAATAAATTAGCAGGACAGATATCCGAAAAGGAAATGAGTGAACTGAACGCCAAAGTAGATATCGATAAAAAAGAACCTAAAGATGTGGCGCGTGAATTTCTTATTTCCAAAGGATTGATCAAAGAATAACCTATGATAAAGTGAATCCATTTTTCCGGATTCACTTTATCTCTCGAGGAAGCATATTCAAAAAATTTTGAAAAATAAAGGGAATTATGCTATAAAAATAGAATAGGACTTTAGAACGCAGCAATAGATTCCAAGAAGGACGGTGCATGATCATGATTGAAAATCCATCACGTGAAGAAATGGGACAAATATTGAAAGACTCCAAGCGAATTGCAGTCGTCGGATTGAGTGACAATCCCGAACGTACATCTCATTCTGTTTCTAAAGCAATGCAGGAACAAGGATACGAAATCATACCTGTCAACCCGGCTATAGATTCTGCATTGGGAATAAAAGCGGTGTCATCCTTAGAAGAAATTGAAGGATCTGTGGATATAGTCAATGTATTCAGACGTTCTGAATTCCTCCCGGATATCGCAAAAGAATTTGATAAAATTGATGCTAAA
>NZ_JABMCR010000410.1 GCF_013179555.1 Bacillus haikouensis | reverse complement strand
GGTCAAGACACCTCTATTAAGTGAGCCGGCAGCGAACTCCCAGGACTTAGCTGGGAAGTTTTATGCTGAGGACAATAGCTTTATTATTCCTGAAGAGTACGTTTCCAGCTGGGATGCGATGGAGAACTTATACAAAGAGTTCTCTACAGACATCATTACAGGGAAGCGGTCAATCGATGATTTCGACAAGTTCGTAGAAGAGTGGAAAAATGCCGGTGGAGAGCAAATCACCGATTATGCGAACAAACAATTAAAGTAAGGAGTTCTAAATATGACTTCATTTCAAGAACGAGTGAGAGGCGTCGTTATATCTACCGCTTTAGGTGATGCATTAGGGGCAACGATTGAGAAATTGAGCTATGAACAAATTAAGGAACAGTATAAACGGGTGGAATCATTAAAGACGAAATGGTATAAAGCTGATGCCTCAGTCGACGTGAATCTGGGCAGGCAGCGGGGAAATGGGATTGTAACAGATGACACTCTTATGACCTTTGCATTGATCAATGTCTACAATAAGGAACTCAGACATTTAGACGCATACGACCTAGGGAATCAGTTTGTGAAAGAGATTGCTTACAATAAGACCTATATTCCTGAATTTGGCAGGGAAGCAATGATCATCGATCGTCTTTTCTATCCGGAGAAGTATATCTTTATGCGTCATGTGCTGGCGAATTGTGAACCACGGGAGGGCGGATTAGGAAATATGGTCAACTGCGGTGCTGCGATGTATATTGCTCCTATCGGTATAGTAAATGCGGGAAATCCAAAAGCTGCCTATGATGAAGCGATTCTGTTCGCAATGGGGCATCAATGCAGTTATGGGTTAGAAGCTGCAGGTGTATTGGCTGCCTGTGTGGCGAAAGCATTTGAAAAAGGAGTTAGTGTCGATGACATCGTAGAAACAGCCATTCATTTAGCCAAAGATGGTACGAAAATGGCGATTATAGAATTGACAGAGGCAGCCAGGAGACTTCGTGGTGAAAAAGCGGAGATGGATCACGTCATTCACACCTTCCAAACAATTATGAGCAAATATTCACCTATGGGAGACGATGTTCACCGAAAAGTTGAAAAAGTGGGCATTCCATCCAATCATTATACACCAAGCCGCTTATTTTCCATTGAAGAGCTTCCGATGGCGCTCGCCTTTATCGTGTTGAATGATGGAACGTATTATCCAGCCATTTATGATGGAATCAATTCTGGGAGGGATACTGATTCGATTGGTGTCATGATCGGTGTCATCCTTGGAGCGTTGCATGGTGAAAAAATTGTCAAAAAAGAAGACATTGAACTTTTACAAGAAACGAACAAAATAGATTTATATGAAATTTCTGACCGATTCTGTGAGACGGCGAAGAAAATAATAAGAGAAGATTTAACCATTCAAGAGAAGAGAATGAATTACTTCAAGGAAAACTGCTAATTGGGAGTGGATGATTTGATTCCGGAAAACTATTTAGAAAAGGTCTATGCAGGATTTCTGGGAATGAATGTCGGGATTCGACTGGGTGCCCCCGTCGAACCCCCTGTGTGGACGGATAAAAGAATAAAAGAGGTCTTTGGTGATATAAGAGGTTACACGAAAGAGTACAAAACATTTGCTGCGGATGATGATGCCAATGGTCCGGTATTTTTTATGAGAGCTTTATATGATGATGCTTCAGATAGAGAATTAACTGCTGAGGATGTCGGCAAGGCCTGGTTGAACTATTCAAGGGAAGGAATCGGGATGTTCTGGTGGGGAGGAGAAGGTATCAGTACGGAGCATACAGCGTATATGAATCTGACCAGAGGTATTCCTGCACCACAATCAGGTTCCATCGAGATGAATGGATTAATTGAAGCGGAACAAATCGGCGGTCAAATCTTCATTGATACGTGGGGACTTCTGTTTCCAGGATGTATAGAAAAAGCTGCTGCGTATGCAGAAAGAGCAGCAAGTGTGTCCCATGATGGGAATGGTGTGTATGGGGCGAAATTCATGGCTGCGTGTATCGCAAAAGCATTCGAGGCAGCATCAATTGGGGACATCCTGGATGCTGGACTTAGTGTAATCCCTGAGGACTCAACCTATTCAAGCGTGGTCAACGCAGTTAGGGCTTTTCACAGGGAAAACCCATCTGACTTTAGGGCTTGCCGTCAATACCTTGAAGATGAATGGGGCTACGATAAGTATACTGGTGTGTGTCATATCATTCCTAATGCAGGTGTTTGCATTCTGGCATTGTTATACGGAGAAGGGGATTTTGCAAGAACGATTGAAATCGCTACCATGTGCGGATGGGATACGGATTGCAACGCGGGAAATGTTGGTACCATTGCCGGCGTCTTTCATGGAATCAAGGGAATACCTGATCATTATAGAAAGCCGATCAATGACTTTATTTGTACCTCCAGCGTATCAGGTTATCTTAACGTACTGGATATCCCAACCTTCTCAAAAGAGGTTACTTTGTTAGGGTATAAATTGGCTGAGTGCGAAGCGCCAGCTGAATTAGTCGAAGGCTTTAAACCTGGTGAAGTGTATTTAGATTTCATGCTCCCGGGTTCGACACATGGATTCCGTACAGATAACTCATTTAAATCACTTCTTTACCCTAGCGATAAGGTTGGTCTTGATGGAAGAGGGTCATTGAAAGTGGTCATTGACCGAATGATTGAAAGCGACAGAAGTAAGATTTTTTACAAGCCTTTTTACAGAAGAAATGAGTTTAACGATGAAAAGTATAAACCTACATTCGCCCCGACGGTTTATAGTGG
>NZ_JABMCR010000041.1 GCF_013179555.1 Bacillus haikouensis | reverse complement strand
ATCGTGACCAGGATCCCTTGTTCCTGCATTTCCTTAAACCACTGAATCAACTTAGGAGTAGCATTGGGCCTGTCCCACTCAACAAGTGTATTATCCAGATCGGTAATGATTGCCTTGATCCCTTTTTCCTTTAAGTACTCCGGACGGATACTGAAAATGTCCTGGACCTGTTCATCAGGTAAAAAATGCTTTAACACCATCTATACACCTCAAGTTTCTATTTCATTAATAACAACGTACTTTAACCTTAATTAAATCAATGATAACCAATTTTACTTGCAGATTCAAAATAAACCATATTATATGTGCCGGGTCAATGAATATTCCAGCTATTTATAAATATTTTTCGACAAATTTTATTGCCACCAGCTTCTGTGGATAACCTTATTCACATTATTCCCTCAATAAAGTTAGGTAATTTTACCAGTTGTATACAGTTTAACCACAACTTATCCACCAATCACTGTGGATAACGGAACGCTTGTTCTAAAAAAAATTATTTGGTAAAGTTTAATTACTACTTCATAACTTACTAACGATATGTTTCAAAATAAAAATGTATGACGATCCTGGAGGTGAAAATAATGAGGAAATTATCGGACGAACTGCTATTGGATTCTTACTACAAAGCGTGCCAATTAAAGCTCAGCTCGGAATTTATCCGCCTCATCGAAATGGAAATTCACCGTCGGTCACTTACACATCGCATAAAAGCAAGTTAAAACGAAAAGCGGAGGGGCTTCGCTCAGAGGCGACAAGCATAAGACAGGGCAGCCAAAAAGGCGCGCTTTGCCTTTATGGATGGCATGGCTTATGTCTCGAGCCTCTAAGCCCCGGAGCTGGACAAAGAAAAGCGGAGGGGCTTCGCTCAGAGGCGACAAGCATAACACAAGAAAATGGGACGGATAATTTCATCCGTCCTCTTTTTTTATTCATTAAACTTCCCAATCGTTTCGCCCATTTTCACTGCCCTCGGAACAGCTTCGTCCTCAGTAAAACGGAACCGGTCTCTTTCAAACAGAAGAATGACGGTCGAACCGAAAGAAAAATAAGCCACTTCTTCTCCCTGTATCCACTCCGTATTATGGTTAACATACTCGATACTGTTCACAAACATTGCTCCTACTTTAACAACTGCCACTTTCCCAAGCAGATGCTGAAGCTCAGTGATTTCACGATAATTTTTGGAAAGCACATCCTTTCCGTACAGCAGCCCTGACTCATTAACAGGATAGGAATGCCTCCCCAGCGACCACCTATTTAATACGCCCCCATCAACAGGACTGTGAATACGATGATAATTTGCCGGACTCAAATAAAAGACCGCAAACGTCCCGCCAAGATATGGAGCAGATTTTTCATTACTTCCCATCATCTCCAGGATGGAATACGGTCTTCCTTTGACTTCGATCGTAAGGTCTTCGGATATCATGCCGCTTTCCGCGAGCAGCCCGTCTACCGGACTTACTGCATCATTTTTTCCATATTGGATGAATCTCGCATCTTTTCTCAGCTTTCTGATAAAGAAGTCATGCAGGGACCGGTAATCCTTTACATTTCCTTCCAATTCATTCACATCAATCTTGAACGTCCTGATGAAACTGGATATGAACGGCATGCTTATACGTGACTGCACGAATTTCCTCAGGAGAAAAGAGGACCATTTTTTATTTGTCAATTCGATACATATTCGATAAAATGATTGTTTCATCATGATCCCTCTCTATCAATCACAAAAGAATAGAACTTTCGCAGTTTAATAAGTATATAATAAATTATGATTATATACTATATTGAAAGGGATATTTTATCTGCCGGGAATCATTTTATTTCTCATACAATCATAAGGATTTGTAAAATGAATTTATAAGGAGTGAAGGCTTATTGTTACTCTCCGATGTCGTTGATCAAACAGTAAGAAAGTTGAAATCCCAAACCGCCAATCTTTTGACATTGACCAATCTTTCCCTCGGAGGATTCAGTGTCATTGCAACCCTCCACAATCAAATGAACTTAAGTCTGCTTCTCATTTTCATCGCTGCGCTGACAGACCGTTTGGATGGCATGGCAGCAAGAAAACTGAACATAGAATCAGAGCTTGGGAAACAGCTTGATTCGATGAGTGACATCATTTCTTTCGGCGTCGCACCTGCTCTGCTTATCTACACTGCAGTTTTAAATGAATTTGCATTTCCGGGGATGTTTTTCTCGATTCTATATATAGGCTGCGGTGCTTTTCGTTTAGCACGCTTTAATATTACTGACAGTACCGGTTATTTTACTGGGTTGCCCATCACCGCTGCCGGCTGCCTGTTAACATTGAGTTACTTAGCCCTTCCATTTATTCCTGGAGTATTGGTCTTATTCATAACGATTATTTTATCATTATTGATGATCAGTTCGTTTACGCTTAAAAAGGTGTAAGAAAGACCCGCGAAGTGCCGCGGGTCTTTCTGCATAGTCAAGCTATGAAAAAGGCAAAGTATGCCTTTCACGCTAACCTGTATTGTGCTTGTCGGTGCTTCCGCTTTTCTACTTGTCCAGCTACGCGGTTTAGAGGCACATGGCTTAAACCAAACCGCCCAGGAAGGCAAAGGACGCCTTCATGGCCGGTTCGTCTTATGCCACCCGCCTCTTGAGCAAAACCCCTCCGCTTTTCTTCTTGTCCAGCTACGCGGTTTAGAGGCACATGGCTTAAACCAAACCGCCCAGGAAGGCAAAGGACGCCTTCATGACCGGTTCGTCTTATGCCACCCGCCTCTTGAGCAAAACCCCTCCGCTTTTCTAGTAGCAATTTGTATAGTACCACCAGCCACCAAATAGAAATAGCAGGATGAGCAGAACGACTGCCAGTGCAAAATAGAAACCTCCGCCGCCATAACCATAGTATACTGGAGGACCGTAATAAGGATAACCATATGGCATGTGCATACCTCCTAACACACTTAGTATGATTAATATATGTGACACCATTAGGATGTGTATGGGCATATCCCCCTTTAATTTGCATGAAAGGCTCGTATACTTTCAGGGGACGTGCAAGGACTGGCTGATTCCTTCATATGCTTACTGTATAAGTCCTTATGGAGGTGTGAATATGTCTGGCGTTCTAACAGCACTGGGATATTTCTTCAAAGAATTGATATTTCTCGTCTCTTATGTAAAGAACAATGCGTTCCCTCAACCCTTATCTGCAGCAGATGAAAGAAAGTATTTGCGCATGATGGCCGAGGGAGACGACCACGCACGAAATCTGCTGATTGAGCACAATTTACGATTGGTCGCGCATATTGTGAAAAAATTCGAAAATACCGGCGAAGACCCAGAAGACTTAATTTCCATCGGGACAATCGGATTGATCAAGGCCATCGAAAGCTATTCGGAAGGGAAAGGAACAAAGCTTGCCACCTATGCTGCCCGGTGTATTGAAAATGAGATACTTATGCATTTAAGGGCCCTGAAAAAAACAAAAAAAGATGTTTCCCTTCATGATCCGATCGGACAGGATAAAGAAGGAAATGAAATCAGCCTGATCGATATCCTAAAATCGGAAACAGATGATGTCATCGACACGATTCAATTGAGCATGGAACTCGAGAAGGTCCGAAAATATATATGCGTTCTCGATGAACGGGAAAAGGAAGTGGTCGTAGGCCGTTTCGGATTAGATATGAAAGAAGAAAAGACACAGAGAGAAATCGCTAAAGAACTCGGCATTTCCCGAAGCTATGTTTCAAGAATAGAAAAACGCGCTCTAATGAAGATGTTTCATGAATTCTACAGGGAAGAAAAGGAAAAGCGCAATAAATGATTTGTACGTATTGCAAAAAGTGCTCACGATTCTGAGCACTTTTTTGATGAACAAAAATACTTACTAATCACTATTCTAAAGCATTTGCAACTCATTCATAATAAAGTACTAAATCACTATTACACACTGACTTCAGCAGCGATGATCAACCCAATGGCAGACGTCAAAACAAGACCCCTAATCATGGAGAAAATCCCATTCACTCATCTTTACACCGAAAAACCCGCTGCATTCGTGAACAACTTTTTACTAAAAAATGATAGATTCATGAATTAGTTCCAGCGGATTATCGATATGTTCTTCCAATAGAAAAAGGGACCCTCATATTCCATAAGGGATCCCTTTTCCTCATTTTATCTATTTTTTCTTTATCCTATGAAAGTAAGCCGTCCAAAAAACGATATTCAAAAACAACTCTTCCACCCGCTTTCTCTTTCGTTAGGCAGAGTCCTTCTCTACCCATAGCGCATTCAGTCTTTTCTCCTGTATAAATATCATGTTACATTCTCCTCTCCAAATGGATGATTGTCTGTTCATTAAAAAATTTGAGACATAAACTGTTGTTTTTCTTTCGTTTGTTCAAATTGCTTCGTCACTTTGAAATTGTGTTCAGCTTCCTCAAATGATTCATGTTTCTTCTTGAATGTTACCGTTAGGAATAAAAGATTCAGTGTCATACGTATCACCCCTTTCAAAGCCTTATTTCAGGCAGTAAAAAGCCGCAAAGAGAACTTCCCTGTGCGGCACAAAAAAACCGCAGGAAAGTACATTCTCCCCGCGGCTTCATTTAAATTAGTCAGTGTGTTTAAATTAAACGAAAATCATCCAGTAAGCGGTCGAATGGTTTGAACAATATTCTGTTGTATAAGATTTATCAGCAGCGATGATCATTTTCTTCGACCTCCTTTAATGTGATTTTTTTCTTACATTGGTTAGTATATCCAATTACCTTTGAATTGTAAACATTTTATTTTCAACAAATTTCGATTTTTCTCGCCGCCAAGCTCTATTATTCTATTTAAGGGGTGTTCATTATGGAGCGGCACATTATCTATTTTTCGGAAGAATGTGCTTCTTCCCCTGGAAACTGCCTGTCCGGATATGCTGAAGTGCAATAGGGTGTTAACGCGAAATCCCACGTAAAAAAACAGGCCCATTCATGGGCCCGTCAGCTATTCATCCGCGGATTGCAGATCTTTTTTATATTTTATCGCTCTGGTGAAAAAGATGAGTGAAAGTCCAAGTAAAATGATGGTGCCTGTCATAAGCGTGATCGTCTTAACAGGGGTCACTGTTTCGGACGGGATCACCACCCCCAGGTACATAAACACACTCAATGCCAAAAGCGTAAATCCAAACCGTTTAAAGTCATTGATTTTATGCTGTATATTCTTTTTATCCAATGTTTGTTTCATCGATCAATCACCTACTTTTGAACTAGTAATCTCTTATTAATCGTAACATAGGAAAGGTTACAGCCTCCCATGTAATTGATACCAGTTCTTCCAATAGGCATTAAAGTTATTTTGTGAGAGCGCGTTCCAAATCTTCAATAAGATCCTCGGCATCCTCAAGTCCAACAGAAATCCTTACCAATCCGTCCGTTATACCTAATTCGCTGCGGCGGTCGGCAGGAATCGAAGCGTGGGTCATGCGTGCAGGAACTGAAATGAGGCTTTCTACAGCTCCCAGGCTTTCTGCCAATGTAAAATACTTTGTATTCGTGAGAAGAAGGTCTGCATTTTCTTCGCTGCCTACATCGAATGAAACCATTCCTCCGAATCCTGCTGCCTGCTTTTTCGCCACGTCATGATGTGGATGTGCTTCAAGACCAGGATAGTAGACTTTTGTCACCTTTGGATGTTTTACCAGGTAGTCCACTATTTTTTTCGTGTTTTCTTCATGCTCCTCCATTCTGAGCCCAAGTGTTTTGATCCCTCTGATCAGGAGCCATGAATCCTGAGGGCCAAGAACCCCGCCAGTGGAGTTTTGGACGAAGAAGAGCTCTTCAGCCAATTCTACTGAATTTACGACTACAAGCCCGGCGACTACGTCACTGTGCCCCCCGATATATTTGGTGGCACTATGCAATACGATATCGGCGCCAAGACTCAACGGGTTTTGCCAATATGGCGTGCTGAATGTATTATCGACGATCGTCAATAGATTATGCTTCTTGGCAAGTACTGCCGCGGCTTCTATATCCGTAATTTTCAATAAGGGATTTGTTGGCGTTTCTATATACACTGCTTTGGTATTTGGTTTGATTGCTTTTTCAATATTTTTCAGATCGCTTGAGTCCACAAATGTAGATTGAATTCCGAGTCTGTTTAATACTTTCGTCATGACTCTGTAAGTACCGCCATATACATCATCTGTCAGCACGACATGATCTCCGCTGTCAAACATCATCATGACCGCTGTTATCGCAGCCATTCCGGATCCGAACGCGAAACCTTTCTTCCCGCCTTCTAAATCTTTGATGAGTTCTTCCAGTGCGTGTCTTGTCGGGTTCCCTGACCGAGAATACTCAAACCCTTTATGTTTTCCTACTTCCTCCTGTTTGTATGTGCTTACTTGATATATCGGTGTAGAAACCGCTCCTGTTTGTGGATCGAGTCCAACGCCGCCGTGGATTAATTGAGTCTTCTTTTTCATAGTCAGATTCCTCCTTCATATATTTTCTTGCTTAAATAGCGTTCACTTGAGTCCGGAAAGATGGTGAGAATATGGCTGCCCGACTCTGCATTTTCCGCTTCGATTAGAGCCGCGTGAAGTGCTGCGCCAGATGAACTGCCGACGAGCAGCCCTTCCTGTAATGCCGCTTCTTTCACTTTCATGAACGCATCGTCATCCGTGACAGTATGGATCGCATCGAAATAAGTCGCGTCCATATAGTCAGGGAGGAATTCCATTCCGATTCCTTCGGTTTTATGAGGTCCCGACGCTCCCCCGTTTAATATAGATCCTTCCGGTTCAACAATGACTGTCTTTATTGCCGGATTCATTTCCTTGAGGTATCGTGAAGTGCCCATGAATGTACCACCGGTGCCGGCTCCTGCTACAAAGGTATCAATCCTTCCATCCATTTGCTTCCATACCTCTGGTCCGAGCGTTTTATAATACGTTTTCGGATTGCCTTCATTTTCGAACTGTGCCGGGGAATAAGAATGATCGATTTCCTTCAGGAGTTCTTTCGCCTTCGCGATGGCCCCTTTCATCCCCAGCTCTGTGGGAGTATGGACGATTTCCGCCCCCAGAGCCTTCATCAATTCCTGTTTTTCGATGCTGAATTTCTCAGGAATACAAAAGATCACTTTGAACCCTGAGTTAACAGCAGCCAAGGCCAGACCGATACCGGTATTCCCTGCAGTCGGTTCGATAAAGACGCCGCCCGGTTTTATCTTGTTAGTATCTATGGCTTCCTTCATTAATTCAAGCCCCAGTCGATCCTTAACACTTCCCCCTGGATTGAGGAATTCCAATTTAGCAAATAGACGCACCCCATTTTTCAATGGAAAGTGTGTCAATTCCACTATAGGTGTATTGCCGATCAATTCATGCACGTTGTTATAAACATCCATTTCTTTCGCCCCTTTACCGAAAAAAGCCGACCTTAGCACGTATTCCTCACATATCATTCTTAGAGCTGGCGGGTTCACCACAGCTTTCAGAAAAGAGTGAAAAAATGAAGGCTCGGGTCAGCTTCATTACAATGGTTTATACGGATTCCACTATATTCATAACCATCTTAGCAGAATGCAGAGCTGCTTTTTCGAGATACTGCTCGAAGGAGACGTCAGATTCCTTACCTGCAATATCCGATAATGATCGGATGATCACGAACGGTACATTGAATTGATATGCGACCTGTGCAATAGCTGCCGCTTCCATTTCAACTGCTTGTAAGGCTGTAAACTTATCCCGAATAGCTTCTACCCTTGCAGGATCATTCATGAATGAATCCCCTGTCGCAATCAACCCTGATACAACCTGGGCGTCTCCCAGTTCCCTGACACTCTCAACTGCCGCCTTCATTAATTTATCATCCGCTGTAAACGCAGCAGGCAATTGCGGCACCTGCCCGTATTCATAACCGAAAGCTGTCACATCCACGTCATGATGGCGAACTTCCGTTGAAATCACGACATCTCCTACGTTCAATGAAGAATCGAATCCACCGGCTGATCCTGTATTGATGATGGCATCCGGTTTGAAATGCTGCAGTAACACGGCAGTTGACATTGCAGCGTTTACCTTGCCTATCCCCGAACGAAGGAGGATGACTTCTTTGTCTTTCATCGTTCCACTTGTATATTCACAACCTGCAATTGTTTCTGTTTGCGGATTTGAAATGTTATCCCTTAATAATGCAACTTCTTCTTCCATTGCTCCAATGATGGCGATCTTCATGTTTTGACCTCTTTCTATTGTTTAGTCGCCTCCATAATCCAGACAAAGCTGTTAATCTGACGAAAATGAACGTTAAACCCTTCTGCACTTAATAATTCTTCAAGTACATCCAATGTCGTATAGTATTCCCGTTTTAAATCTTCTGCAAGATTCAGAAAGCCTTTATCCATTGCTTGATTGATGGCGGCCTGATAATGCTGTTCTGTTTCAAACATTGTATCAGCAAATACTATTTTACCACCTTGAGCAAGTAACTTTCCATAAATGCCAAATGCTTTTCCTTTTTCTTCGTCTGTTAAATGATGAAATGCATAGGTGCTGACAATCGTATCAACGTCCCCATCCAGCTTAAATTCAAGAAAATCCCCATCGAAAAACGGAACGGTTTCCCCAAGTTTCTGCTGTCCAATCACTCTCATTTCAGGAGAAGGTTCGTATGGAATCACGTCTAAGCCTGCTTCGGAAAGCTTTGCTGTAAGATTTCCTGTCCCGGGACCAAATTCCACTACCGTCCCTCTTGAAAGAGACACTACGCCATCAAGGATTTCTTCATATTTATCAAAAACTTCTTTGTACTCTGCATCTTTCCCTGCAACCGTATCATCGTAAGAATCTGCCCAGTCCTCGAACAAATCCAAAAATTCTCTACCCATCAATAAGCACCTCAGTTTAAAATTAAGTTTATAATTCCTATCAACATAGTATGAATTAATTTTAAAACTGTTATTAAAGTATCATATTACTTTTGCAAATTCAACAAATAAAATTTGTAAAAATACTTGCCACACACTAAAATGATAGGGGCAAAGTCCATATGAAGGAGGAATCCGATGAATATCTCATTTGAATTGATTGAAGACAAAGTAGAGTTTTTCGAGGCAGGTCAACTAAAGACCCTTGAGAAAAAAATAGATGAGCAAATCCAGCATAATAAAGCAATCATGCTGCATGTGCATAATGTCCAGCATCATGTATCCATCGATGAAAATGGCAGGAGACTCTACACCGCTGTCGTTCATTTCAAAGTAAAGAAACAAGTGTAAAGAAAAGCGCAAGCGCCTTGCTCAGCCCCCACAAGCGTTGGAGGGCCGTCCCGTGAAGTCGCCCTTTGACTTCATGGGACGGACCGAAACGTCTCGAGGGGCTAGGCGCTGGAGCTGGACAAAGAAAAGCGCAAGCGCCTTGCTCAGCCCCGACAAGCGTTGGAGGGCCGTCCCATGAAGTCGCCCTTTGACTTCATGGGCGATCCGAAACGTCTCGAGGGGCTAGGCGCTGGAGCTGGACAAAGAAAAGCGCAAGCGCCTTGCTCAGCCTCGACAAGCGTTGGAGGATCGAACAGTGAAGTCGCCCTTTGACTTCATTGGGCGATCCGAAACGTCTCGAGGGGCTAGGCGCTGGAGCTGGACAAAGAAAAGCGCAAGCGCCTTGCTCAGCCCCGACAAGCGTTGGAGGTCCGTCCCATGAA
Source organism: Bacillus haikouensis (assembly GCF_013179555.1). Lineage (GTDB taxonomy): Bacteria > Bacillota > Bacilli > Bacillales > Bacillaceae_B > Rossellomorea > Rossellomorea haikouensis_A. The sequence goes on along the minus strand of NZ_JABMCR010000041.1, from coordinate 12,060 downwards.
GTCGCCCTTTGACTTCATGGGACGGACCGAAACGTCTCGAGGGGCTAGGCGCTGGAGCTGGACAAAGAAAAGCGCAAGCGCCTTGCTCAGCCCCGACAAGCGTTGGAGGGCCGGCCCGTGAAGTCGCCCTTTGACTTCATGGGACGGACCGAAACGTCTCGAAGGGCTAGGAACTGGAGCTGGACAAAGAAAAGCGCAAGCGCCTTGCTCAGCCCCGACAAGCGTTGGAGGATCGAACAGTGAAGTCGCCCTTTGACTTCATTGGGCGATCCGAAACGTCTCGAGGGGCTAGGCGCTGGAGCTGGACAAAAAAACTCCGGGCGCGTGCACCCGGAGCTTACTTATTGATCAATCTTTATCATTTTCGATTAATTCCTCAACCTTTGTCGGCTGCCAGCCTTGCCCGTCAGTCCATTGGAGATAGACCCTGTACGCTGTGGAACCGCTTTTCTCAGTTACCGTCCCTATAGACTTTTGAGGACCCCCATTTCCTTCGATATACCAAACAGTCATATTATCTTCGGGGATTCCCGTAGCGTAAGAAAGGGCTTTGACTTTTTCCTGCCAATCGGGTGTACCCATATCATAGGAAGACACATGCTCGCCTGACTGTTGTGTACCGACCGGCTCCCAATCAGGGTGCACAATTGTATTCTTTACATTGGGTTCACTGCTTTCCTTTATTTGAGCATTGCTGTCATCAAGTCCAACAGATTCTTTTTCCTCTGAAGCCTCTTCTTCTTTCTTCTTATCTTTATCATCTTTTTCAGTTGAATTGGATTCTTCATCCATGGAAACTGTGTTTTCATCTTTTTTTTGCTTATTATCACGATCAGCACTGTTTTCATTTGTGTTTTTCTCTTCGTTTTTAACCTCTGTTGATGCATTTTCTTTATCGGAACCATTACCGGTCAGAATCGTCGCACCTACCACAACGATTAAGAGAACAACAACAGCGATCATTATATTTAAGACTTTATTGGTTTTACTTTTAGAGCGTCGATCTAATCTAGAATTATATTTCGCCATAAGATTCCCTCCTATTATCCTAAACATTTTAACATGATAGAGTAAAAAGAATAAAGCGAAACATTAACCAATTTCCGGGGCAGCAGTAGATTGGTCCGTTCGGAACGGGAGGTTTTACTCATGTGCGAGTTTATAAACAGCATCCACACTGTCTTTAAAAATCGGGTAAATCCCTCCTTCATCGATGAGCACATCCATATTGACTGCGACTAAAGCATATTTTGGTTCTTCAAATGGGAAATAACCGGCAAACCATTTATTGTACAGCTCTTTTCCCTCCTGTTTGCTGCCTGTTTGTGCCGTTCCTGTCTTACCGGCAATCTCATAGAGGGCAGTGTCTAAATATGGGGCAGTCCCTTCAGGCGAGTTGACCACTCCCCTCAGATACTGCTGCATCTTCATAGCGGTGAAAGGGGAAATCTGCTCTCCTTCCATCTTCTGTTTTGGGAAGGAGAACATGCTTGTCCCGTTTTGATAGTCGATGGACGTAGCCGCATTGACTCTGTACTTTTCCCCGCCCCTGGCTATGGTGGCCATCATATTGGCAATCCCAAGTGGAGTGACTCGTACTTCCCTCTGCCCTATTCCTGTTTGGGAGATATAATTTAGATCTTTTCGTTCCTCATCCGATACAAAAATCCTTCCCTCGCTCACTTGCAGCTGAGAAAAATTTTCGTAATGAAATACATTCCCATTCCATGATAGATCACCTAATAATCCAAGCTTCTCTGCATATTTCTCAAGAGAATGGGAATCTTTTTCCACAAGTTCCTTTGCCAGGTCAGCGAAGGTTCTATTACAGCTGACGGCTATACTCGATTCTATGTTAATCGACCCATGTTGTTTGTCAGCTGGTTTACCGTAAATATCCTTATCACAATTAAACATGCGTGATTCATCCACGATGCCTTCATCCATGGCTGCTGCCGCAACAATTGTTTTGAACACAGAACCAGGTGCCAGTGCTTTCAGCATATAATTGGATGCGCCACCGCTGAACGGGTCACTGTTGTTAACTGCAGGACGGGACACATTAGCAAGAATTTGACTATTCTCTATATCCAGAAGCAGCAAGCCGCCTTTCTTGATATTATACTGATCTGCAACTTCTTCAAGGGCTCCCTGTATCTCAATATCGATTGATGTTTTGACATTTAACGGATAAAACGGATTGGCGGGGGCAAGGTACTTCACGTCGGTCCCGAACAAAGGTCCCCCGATGGCATCAACGTGGTAGATCAGCTTTGACTGTTCTTCAGATATCAGCCACTCATCAAAGATTTCCTGCATCCCGGTGACACCTATCTTCTGGTGTACTCCTTTTACTTTATCGGGATAGCGTTCATGAAATTCTTCGGCGTTTTCCCCCGTTATCCCAATAAGCTGGGAAGCTGGGATATGTTCGCTCTTAAACTTCCTCGTAACGGCAAAAACCCCTTGTATGTTCAAATCATTTATCTCATTCATCTGTTCATCGGAAAGCTGATAGGCTTCTTTACCTCCAAATACAATCGGTCCCTTAGCCAGCTCCAGCTTTGTTTCAATGATTTCAGGAGTGACATGGATGATGCGTGCAACTTCCTCGACCGGCCACTCTATTCTTTTTAAAAAAGGAAATAAGACAAGTACATTTTTCTCTTTGAATGTAAGCGGCTTCCCGTTTCGATCGAGGAACTGTCCCCTTCCCTCATCAATGATCAGCTGCTGCGTCCGCTGTGCCACACTTTCCTCAATCAGGTTGATCTTATGCTTTGTGAAAGATTCTGTCTGGAATAATTGCAGCTGCATCAATCTTGCGGATAATGTCAATAGCCCTATAAGCAGCAGGATACTCAGCAGTTTGACCCGTTTTCGTATCATTCCTCTTCACCTCGTCTACATTGTTGACGAGTTTCATTCATTCTAATCCGGTATGAAAGCAATAAAAAAGGAAGAAACCCTGAGATCGGGCTTCTTCCTTAATTTCTATTTCTCAGCTTACTTCTACAATCTTAACGCTCATTTCACCACCAGGAGTCTGGACAGTCACTTTCGCTCCTATCTTGTGGCCAAGGAGGCTCTTTGCAATAGGAGAATCATTTGAGATTTTCCCTTCAAATGGATCAGCCTCTGCACTTCCGACGATTGTATAGGTCTCTTCATCTCCATCAGGCAGTTCCACAAATGTCACACTCTTACCCAATTGAACTGTATCTGAATTCATGTCATCTTCCTGGATGATCTTAGCGTTTCGAATCATATTTTCCAATGTAGATATACGGCCTTCGACGAATGCCTGCTCATCTTTAGCTGCGTCATACTCAGAGTTCTCGGATAAGTCTCCGAAACTTCTCGCAATCTTGATGCGTTCTACAACTTCCTTACGCTTTACTGATTTAAGATTCTCAAGTTCTTTCTCTAATTTTTCTTTACCCTCTAATGTCATAGGGTATACTTTTTCTGTACTCATGACCCTCTTCACTCCTTAACTGTCTTAGAGCTTCCCGAGCTCTTTATGTAGTGATACATGATGCTTTAAGATGTAAAGGCAGGGAATGAAGGAAAGACTCTTCTCCTCCATTCCCTGATTCCTAAACATTGATGGGAATTTAACCTATATATGTTTATCTATGTTATCGTATTACAAAAATGACTTTTGTTCAAGAATTGTTTGAATTTTTGTTACCATTAAATCGATCGCTACGTGATTATGTCCGCCTTCAGGAATGATAACGTCAGCATAACGCTTTGTCGGCTCGATGAACTGATTATGCATCGGACGGACAACCGTGATATATTGATCGATAACTGAATCAATGGAACGCCCTCTTTCCTTAATATCACGGAGCATCCTTCTGATGATGCGGAGATCCGCATCCGTATCGACATAAAGCTTGATATCCATTAAGTTGCGCAATCTTTCATCTTCTAATACTAATATTCCTTCTAAAATGATGACATCTTTCGGTTCTACCAGTATAGTCTCTTCAGAGCGGGTATGCATTTTATAATCATACACTGGCTTATCTACCGCCTGATGGTTGATAAGTTCAGTTAAATGCTCTATGAGTAGATCATTGTCGAATGCCAAAGGATGATCATAATTGGTTTTCAACCGTTCCTCAAAGGGCAGGTTTGCTTGATCTTTATAATAATAATCCTGCTGCAGCATTAATATGGAATGGCCCTGGAATTGCTCATAAATGGCTTTGGTCACACTTGTTTTTCCAGAACCGGATCCTCCTGCTACACCAATCACAACCGGTTTTTGTTTCATAATTTTACTATGTTCTCCTTTCGCATCATGTTGTCAGGATAAACTCTCTGATCAACTTTGAACTTCACTATTTGCATCGGGTGACATGCCACGTCGAGTTCAATTCCTTTTTCGTCCCACATCTTATCAATCACTTGAGTGAAATTCAATATTTCCGGTCCGAAAAATTCCATTTCCTGTCCGGTTTTAAAATAATTTCGCTGCTGGACCGTTACAATTCCCGTTTCCTCATCATAATCCAGTACAAGTCCGACAAATTCAAAGTTGGTATTCTTTTTATTATGAACACCAAACATTTGCTCTTTAAACCCAGGCACCCCTTCAAAGAATGCAGGAGCCGCTTCACGGTTGGCGCATTTCTCGAGTTCTTCAAGCCATTCTTTCCTTATTTTGAAATGATCGGGGTCCTTACAATATTCATCAATGACTTTCCGGTAAACACTTACCACCGTTGCAATATAATGAATCGATTTCATCCGACCCTCGATTTTTAGGCTGTCGATGCCAAGCTCAATCATTCTCGGAATCGATTCAACGAGCTTCAAGTCTTTTGGACTCATTGCGAAAGGAGCATCATTTTCACTGTATAGTGGGTCTTCATCACCATCTTCAAGCTGATACAGATCGTAGTCCCAGCGGCATGATTGACAACAGCCGCCACGGTTTGAGTCACGTGCAGTCATGTGGTTGCTGAGCGTGCAGCGACCGGAATAGGCAATGCACATCGCACCGTGAATAAAGGTCTCAATTTCGATATCCACTTTTTCTTTCATTTCCCGGATTTCTTCACCGCTCGTTTCACGCGCCAATACAACACGATCCAGGCCTTCTTCTTTCCAGAATTGGACTGCTTTCCAATTGGATAAGCTTTGCTGAGTACTTAAGTGAACCTCTACCTGGGGCGCCACTCTTCTGCATGCCTCGATAATCAGGGGATCGGCAACGATGATCCCGGCAATTCCTGCTTCCTGAAGGCCTGTCAGGTAATCCTCGAGACCTTCCATATTCTCATTATGAGCGTAGATATTCGTTGTTACGTATATCTTTGCACCATAATTCCGTGCAAATTCAACGCCTTCTTTCATTTCTTCCAATGTAAAGTTGCCTGCATTTGAACGAAGTCCGAATTCCTGACCGCCGATATAAACCGCATCTGCACCATAGTGTACTGCTATTTTCAATTTTTCAAGGTTACCGGCAGGAGCCAATAATTCAGGCTTCTTCACGATAACACGTTTTCCGTCAACAACGTTAGAGATTGGGTCTTTTACAACCATGGTCAACGTAACTCCTCCGTTCTTTTCATCTTTCTTGAACTGATTTAATAGACCGTTTCCTTAAAGAAGAAACCTGTATCCAGCGGACGGTTGTCGGGCTGAAGCTGCTTTGCTTCTTCTAAAAGTTCATCCTTTACATCGTCATACTGTTCTTCATCCTGCACAAAAAGATCAATCGCTTTCCGATACAGTTTCGTGACTTCCATCATGTATTGAGAGGATTTCAATACCCCATCGATCTTGAAAGAATCTATGCCTGCTTCAATCAATTCCCCGAGTTCATCAATGATGCACATGTCATTGGGACTCATAATATGAGTTCCGTTTTCATCTTCGAAAATCGGATATTTATTATGACGTTCCTTGTCATGCAGGAACATGTTCTTTTGCTGCTTACGGTGTTCAATCTCCAATACCTTCCCCTGGTACTCAAAATAGTTTCCTAGCAGGGAGCGTTTCGATTGGAACATGCAGGTCATGCCGTGCACTTGAACCTCTACTTCCACTTCAGCGCTTTCCTTTATTTCCACGATAGAATCCATGCTCAATTCCCTGGCGAGAACTGCACGTTTTGCGCCTTTTCTGCCCCAATAATTGCAGGTATACCAATTGGTCGCCGTAGTTTCGGTATTCCAGTGCAGCATCATGTCCGGAGCAGCAATTCTTGCAGCCATCAATACGGCAGGATCTCCGAACACGATTGCATCCGCTTCAGCATCTTTCATAAAAGAAATATATTCTTCCAACTCTTCAACTTTTTCATTATGGAAAATAGCATTCATCGCAATATATACTTTTTTTCCATGGCTATGGGCGATCGTAATGGCCTTCTTTATTTCTACCTTTGAAAATTCCCCTGCTAGGCGCAAACCGAATTTTTGTTCACCCACGATAAAGGCATCAGCCCCGGCCCTGGATAAAGATTCAATGTCTGACAGGGATGTCGGGGTCACCAACAGCTCAGGCTTGTTCACTTTTGTTCCCCCTTTTTCTACTAATGGCGATACCATCCCCAACCGGCAGGATGGATGTTTCATACTCTTCATGATTCATCAGCCATTCGTTATATTTCTTCAATTTTTTGACCAGGTTCCTTATTCTTTTCTGCTCGACTTCCTCTTCTGCTACCAGTCCTTTGAAAAGAACATTATCTGAATAGACGACTCCGTCTTTCGTAAGCATCGTTGAATAGAGATCAAAGAATTTCTGGTATTGTCCCTTTGCCGCGTCGATAAATATCGCATCATAAGGTCCGTGTTTTTTCACTTCTTCCTGAAGTTCCAGGGCATCCCCGAAAAGAGCATGGATGCGGCTTCCGTGTTCGGAGCGTGTCAAGTAATCCTTAGCAGCACCGAATCTCTCTTCGTCACGTTCGATCGTCGTAATCTCCGTTCCGGGCAGAGCTTCCGCCATTCTTAATGCAGAGTATCCGATCGCCGTCCCGATTTCAAGTATGCGGGAGGGCTGTTGAATGGATAAAATGCCTAACAGGGCTTCTATCCCCACCAGCTCCATTATGGGCACATTGTTTTCTTCTGCAAAATGCTCCATTTCTTTTAGGAGCGGAGAACGTTTCCTAGTGATTGATTCTATATAGTTAATAACCTTCTCATTCATCATATGACTTCACGATCCTCATCTATAAACTGCCTTACAGTTGCGCATAACATGAAAAGAGAAAGCTACTAAGAGCTTTCTGATTCCATACGCACTCGCAAAGATAACGCACATTTATGAAAATAACTTGTACTATTTTAACACAAAGAGAAGAGGAAAGCGAATGATTCTTTCCTCTTCTACTGCAGCAACGGCAGTTGTATCATATCCTTCAAAACTTGAATTATTCGGATTGATTGGTAATATATTTCGCTTTCTTTTCATTATGTTCATCAAGCGTTTCTGAATAATAGACAGATCCGTTAGAAGAAGCAAGGAAATAATAATAATTTGTATCTTCCGGCTGGAGTGCAGCTTCAATTGACGAAGTTCCTGCATTTGCAATCGGACCCGGCGGCAGACCTTTCACCTTATAAGTATTATAAGGTGAGTCCACTTTTAAATCCTTATAAACTGTACGGGACTTATGTTCGCCCAGTGCATACAGGACGGTCGGATCGGTTTGAAGGGGCATCCCTTCGTCGATGCGGTTATAGAATACACTTGATATCTTGCCTCTGTCCGCTTTTTCGGTTGCTTCTTCTTCAATCAGGGAAGATAACGTTAGTAGTTCGTGTGCTGTATACTCCCTTTCAGCCATTGAAGCTTGATATTGGGCCAACACTTCGTCGGTTTGAGCAATCATTTTCGTAAGGATTTTTTCTAAAGAAGGTTTCTTCTCATAGAAAGAATAAGTTGCCGGATAAAGATATCCTTCAAGCGGCCTTTTAATATCTTTATGAAGGATTTCGTCTGTTATCAAGTTCGGGTATTTCTTTTTTAATTGTTCGAGCCATTTCTTATCGTTCAGTTTCTTTTCAATTTCGCCTTTATTATAAGGAGAATTATCTGCGATGATTTCTGTAATTTTATCAAGCTGAAGTCCTTCGGGCAGGGTGATTTTAAATTCAGCCTTCCTCATTACCTTACCTGTCTTCAAACTATTGACAATCTCATTCAGCGTCATGGAAGGTGTTAAATCATATGAACCTGCCTGAAAACCTGATTCATTATTGAATTTAACATAGTATTTGAATACTGTTCCATTTTTTACAATGCCATTTTCTTCTAAAACATTCCCGATGGATGTAACTCCCGAACCAATCGGAATCTCTACTTTCACCGGTTTGGTATCATCTGGATTCACTGGTTTAAGAGCAGAGTTTATGTATAGGTATCCGCCGACTGCAGTGCCTCCGATGATGATGAATAGTGATAAAATAATAAGTCCGACGATTTTACGGATGACTTTCGCCTCTTCCTGTCTTTCCAAGAGTTTTTTCATAAGTGTTTCTTTTATATTCTTTTTATCTTCCATTTCTTTATTCCCCTTTTCGAGCAAAAAGCTTGATATCCGTCATGTTTTTTCGACATCATCTTCCCTATTATACAATATTTTGCACAAAGTGAAACAGGGACCGGCAAAAAGGGATGAAAATAATCCCTTTGCCGGTCCCTGTCCTTTAATCCTTAATGAAAATTATTCGCCTTCTTCTTCTTCATCCAGGAAAGTATTTAACATTTCTTCAATCATGTCCCACTCTTCTTCTGTTTCAATCGGCTTTAATTCGCCTTCTTGACCTTCATCGCCTGGTTGGAAAGCGGATGCGTGAATTTCGATTTCTTCTTCGTCATCTTCATCTGCTCCAAGCGGATAGTACAGAACATATGATTTATTGAATTTATCCGACTCAAACGTGAACAGTACCTCACACAGCTGTTCATTTCCTTGCTCGTCTACTACTGTAATTTGCTTTTCTCCGTGTTCCATTAAACATTCACCTCATTATTTTTGACTGTCAAGATATCCTTGAAGAATCATCACTGCAGCCATTTTATCGATCACTTTCTTGCGTTTCTTCCTGCTGACGTCAGCTTCGAGGAGAACTCGCTCGGCAGCCATCGTACTCAAGCGTTCATCCCAATATTTAACCGGTAACGCAAGCTCACTCTGAATCAATTCACCGTATGCCTTCGAAGCTTCCCCTCTTGGCCCAATCGTATTATTCATGTTTTTGGGAAGTCCGACGATAACGGATTCCACTTCATATTCTTCGGCTAGTTCCTTTATGCGGTCGATACGGAATTCGCCTTCATCTTCATTGATTCTCACTGTTTCAATTCCTTGCGCTGTCCAGCCAAGGGCGTCGCTTATTGCAACGCCTACAGTTTTGGAGCCAACGTCCAGTCCCATTACTCGCATTCATTATCCCTCTTTATGCAGTTTCAAATACGATTTGACTAATTCTTCGATGATTTCATCACGTTCCAAACGGCGGATGATATTTCTGGCATCTTGATGTCTTGGAATATAAGCAGGATCCCCAGATAATAAGTACCCAACAATTTGATTGATCGGGTTATACCCTTTTTCCTGAAGCGCGTCATGAACTTGAAGCAGTACTTCCTTAACGTCATGTTCAAATGGCTCATCAGAAAAATCAAATCGCATCGTTTTGTCAAAAGAACTCATTTTTAGCACCTCTCTTTAGGCTTGTCTTTTCAACAAACGAATTGTTAATCGTTACCTTCATTGTACACCACTTTAACGCAGAGTTAAACGGATTTCACCCATTCTTCTACAAATTGCAGAGCTTCCTCTAATTTCTCAGGATTTTTCCCGCCTGCCTGGGCCATGTCAGGTCGTCCGCCTCCGCCGCCTCCGCAGCGGGATGCAACTTCTTTAACCAGCTTTCCTGCATGATAACCTTTGTCCACTAAATCTTTGGTTACACCGGCAATCACGTTTACTTTGCCGTCACCTGCAGTCCCCAGCACAATGACAGCGGAACCGAGCTTCTGCTTTAAGTCATCCATCATAGTCCTCAATGCATTGCTGTCTCCCGCGCCCACTTTTGCTGAAAGCACATTGATTCCATCGATTACTTTCACATGATCGGTTAAGCTTCCTGCTTCTATGTTAGACAACTTCGCCGCCAATGATTCATTTTCCCTTTGCAGTTCTTTCATTTCAAGCAACAAGGCATCTACTCGATTGACCAGATCTTTCGGATTCGCCTTCAGCTTATTAGCCGCTTCTTTCAGAAGTGATACTTGTTCATTCAGAAGGTTGTATGCACTTTCTCCTGAGACTGCTTCGATTCGGCGGGTGCCTGCACCGATTCCGCTTTCAGATATGATCTTGAATAAACCGATTTCGGAAGTATTGGAAACATGGCAGCCTCCACAAAGCTCGAGGCTGTAGTCGCCTATTGAAACTACACGGACGACTTCGCCATATTTTTCTCCGAACAGTGCCATCGCGCCCATCTCTTTTGCTTCAGCCAATGATTTAAGGTCAGTATTCACCGATATTGCTTTCCACACTTGCTCATTGACGATGCTTTCAATTTTCTCCATTTCTTCATTTGTGACAGATCCAAAGTGAGAGAAATCAAATCGAAGGCGGTCCGGTTCAACCAAGGATCCTGCCTGGTTAACATGTTCACCGAGCACATCCTTTAATGCCTGATGCAGAAGGTGAGTGGCTGTATGATTCTTCTCCACTTTCTTCCTTGATTCCCGCGATACTTTCGCCACTAGATTATGATTGCTTTTTAAAGTTCCCTCTTCAACGATCCCGGTATGGAGATTCTGTCCATTTGGTGCTTTTTTCACATCAGTCACGTGGACTTCTACCCCATCTGCTTTCAGATAGCCTTTGTCCCCGATCTGCCCGCCGCTTTCTGCATAGAAAGGAGTTTTGTCCAGGATGAACTGGAATTCCTGGCCTTTATCCACTTTTGGCTGGCGTTCCTTATCGACGAGTATCTCTACTACAGTCGCATTTGTTTCCAGATTGTCATAACCAATAAATTTGCTTTCCGTTGTGATATCACTTAAGATTCCGCCTTGCACCTGCATGCTTCCGATATCCTGACGTGCAGATCTAGCTCTCTCACGCTGGCCTTCCATCTCCTTTTCAAAGCCTGCCTGGTCGACAGAAAGTCCTTCTTCTTCAGCGTATTCTTCCGTTAATTCTACCGGGAAACCATATGTGTCATATAGTCTGAATACATCTTCACCAGGTATGGTACTGCTTCCTGCTTTCTTTTCTCTATCTACAATGGTAGAAAGAATTGCCAATCCTTCATTTAACGTTTCATGGAAACGTTCTTCTTCATTTTTCACGACCTTTTTAATGAATTCCGCCTTTTCTTTTACTTCCGGGTAGAAATCCACCATGATCTCAGAAACAACAGGGACCAATTCATACATAAACGGACGGTTAATCTCAATTTGCTTAGCAAAACGGACTGCACGGCGCAATAAACGTCTCAATACATATCCTCGCCCTTCATTTGAAGGAAGTGCCCCGTCACCGATCGCAAACGACACCGTACGGATATGGTCTGCTATTACCTTAAACGCGACATCGGTTTCTTCATGTTTGCCATATGTTCTCCCTGAAATTTCTTCAACAGCTTTCATGATCGGCATGAACAAATCCGTATCGAAATTGGTAGGGACTTCCTGGACCACACATGCCATTCTTTCAAGTCCCATCCCGGTATCGATATTCTTCTTTGGAAGCGGTGTATACGTTCCATCAGGATTATGATTGAACTGGGAGAATACAAGATTCCATACTTCAAGATACCGGTCGTTTTCCCCGCCGGGATATAATTCCGGATCTTTCGGATCATCGCCGTAGCCCGGCCCCCGGTCATAGAAGATTTCCGTGTTAGGTCCGCTTGGGCCTTCCCCGATATCCCAGTAGTTCCCTTCGATCCGAATGATTCTTTCAGCTGGTACTCCGACGTTTTTGTGCCAGATTTCAAAAGCTTCTTCATCTTCAGGGTGAATAGTGACGGATAATTTCTCTGGATCAAACCCGATCCA
>NZ_JABMCR010000409.1 GCF_013179555.1 Bacillus haikouensis | reverse complement strand
AATATCTACAGAGTAAAAAAGGAGGAGATGAATAATGCTTCAGCAAATTTATCCGACTCCTCAACACGAATATGAATTTGAATTGAATAAAGACATGCATTTCGCTTCTGCTCATTATATACCGCACGAAGAAGCAGGAGATTGTCAGAAGGTACATGGTCACACCTACTTTGCCAACATCACCATCGCGGGGAATGAACTGGATGAATCCGGTTTCCTCATAAACTTCCAGCAGATCAAGAAGCTGATTCATAAGCGGTTCGACCACAGTCTATTAAATGATGACAGCCGCTTTTCGGATAAAGATCCAATGAGGTTCCCTACTACTGAAGTGGTCGCTAAAGCAGTGTGTGAAATTGTTCAGGAGCACTTGGAAACGTTGAAGCACCGGCCTCAATGCCTGCAGGTTTTCCTAAGGGAAACCCCCACATCCTATGTAATCTACAGACCTAAAAAGGGGATGAAATCATGAATAAAATCCCTGTTTTAGAGATATTCGGACCCACGATTCAAGGTGAAGGAATGGTCATCGGGCAAAAAACGATGTTTGTAAGAACCGCAGGCTGTGATTATAGTTGTGCCTGGTGCGATTCAGCATTTACATGGGATGGCTCTGCGAAAGATGATGTCAGGCTCATGACAGCTGAAGAAATTTGGAATGAACTGAGCGAAATAGGCGGGGAGCGTTTTTCTCATGTGACGATTTCAGGGGGGAATCCTGCCCTCCTTTCAAGTTTGAGTGGGCTTCTGAGCATCTTTAAGGAGAAAAACATACAGTCTGCACTTGAAACACAAGGAAGCAGATGGCAGGAATGGTTTTATGACATCGATGATTTGACCATCTCGCCAAAACCGCCAAGTTCCAATATGAACACTGATTTTGAAAAATTGGACGCCATCATTCAGAATTTAATCGAGAATGAGTCCAAAATCAGTTTGAAAGTGGTTGTCTTCAACGACGACGACCTGCAATACGCTAAGGTTGTCCATCACCGTTATCCGAAAGTTCCTTTCTATATTCAGACTGGAAATCCTGAAGTAATGGAAGAAAACACAAATAAATTGGTATCAGATCTACTGAATGATTATGAGATATTGATTGATAAGATATCACTTGATGCAGAATTAAATCAAGTCCGCGTTCTTCCGCAGCTGCATACGCTTGTTTGGGGAAATAAGCGGGGTGTGTAAATGAATAGAGAAAAAAAGCGATTGGATTCTATTGCCAATCGCTTTTTTGATAAATCAATCCTTTATTTTCTTGAATTCTCATCTTGATCACGGTCAATGCCGATTTTCCCTTCCACATAAAACATATCATCAAAATCATCTTTCCCCTCTTTATTCTTGCCAATTGCAAGAAGCGGGGTTGGATACTGCGCAGGTAAAATGTGACCATTTATTTCTTCAAAATCAAGAATCCTTCGATTCTCTGCATCTCGTCTTTCGGGCACTTTAAACACCTCCTAACTATAGTTTGCTGACTCACTATAGAAGTATGTTTTGGATTTCACATCATTTATATGTAAACAAGTGAAGGTTTTGTTCGATATAAAATATGTAAGGTATTTATGACCGCATGAAAAATGCATTATTGAATGGAAGGGCGTATATAAATGAATGATCTAAAAGGGATATTGCTTGAAAGCGGGACAAATGAACTTGAAATGGTTGAATTCGAAGTTCAAAATAATAGATTCGGAATAAATGTTATTAAGGTCAAAGAAATCATCCAACCAACTACAATCATACCCATTCCACATTCTCATCCGCATGTAAAGGGACTGATCCAATTAAGGGGGGAAGTGCTCCCAGTGGTGGATATGGCGAAGGTTCTCGGGCTTGAAGAAAAAGAGACACCGCAGTCAAAATTTATCGTTTCTGAATTCAATCAGCAAAAAGTTGTCTTCCATGTACATAATGTTACACAGATTCACCGTATTTCATGGAACCAAATCGAAAAGCCCTCTGAAATGTACTCTGGTATAAAATCTGGAATCATCGGAGTGGTGAAGCGCGAAGAATCGATGATTTTAATGGTGGACTTTGAAAGCATCATGGTTGAGATCAATCCAGAATCAGGCATAAACATCGATAAAGTGAAAAAGCTTGGACTTAGGGAACGAAGCAACAAGAAAATTGTTGCAGCTGAAGATTCACCACTTCTTCGTAAGCTTCTCAATGACACATTATCTGAAGCAGGCTATGAGTCGGTTGAGTTTTTTGAAAATGGGAGTGATGCATTGCATTATCTTGAATCATTGATAAGTGAATCAGGGCAGATGGAAGAATCCGTTGGTCTGGTCATTACAGATATTGAAATGCCGCAGATGGATGGGCATCATCTAACCAAAAGAATTAAAAGTCATCCGGTACTGGAGAAGCTTCCCGTCATTATTTTTTCTTCACTGATTACAAACGATTTGCGGCATAAAGGCGAAATGGTTGGTGCAGAGGCTCAAATAAGCAAGCCTGAAATAGCTGAGTTAATTAAGAAGATTGATCAATTCATCCTGTAGTTCAAATGAAAAATGGCCGTATGATGTCAGAATCATACAGCCATTTTCAACCCTTTAAAGGAATTTCGCGTTAATGCACTAAATTAACGGGGTATTAAAAGAAGCTGTCTCCCAGCTTTTTGAATACAGGTTTCTGATAACCTTGCTTTCCCTGTTTATTATGATCATCTGAATCGGACATTCCGGTGTATTCCTCTAAAATTCCCTTTCCCTGCTGAAGTCCCATTTTACATCTCGGATTTCTCTGAGATTGATCGAGACTTCCCAGGTGGGG
>NZ_JABMCR010000408.1 GCF_013179555.1 Bacillus haikouensis | reverse complement strand
CGGCCCCTTCCTGCGGGTCCGTCCCTGCTCCCAGTTCATCGAACAGGACCAGGCTCTCCTGATCCACTTTTTTCAAGATCTCCACAATATTCACCATATGGGAGGAGAATGTACTTAAACTTTGTTCGATCGATTGTTCATCTCCAATATCCGCATAGATGGAACGGAATATTCCGACTTCAGATCCATCCAGCGCAGGAATCGGGAGGCCGGCTTGTGCCATGATGCTTGTAAGGCCCAGCGTCTTGAGCGTGACTGTTTTCCCTCCCGTGTTCGGTCCTGTGATGACGATGGATGAAAATTCATTGCCCAATTCAATGTCATTGGCAACAGCATCATCAATCGGCAATAATGGATGACGTGCTTTATTTAATTTAATCCTTCTTTCATTATTGATGACTGGTTTGGAACCTTTGATGGATTGACCGAATTTTGCTTTAGTGAACATAAAATCAATATCTGATAAAACATTCACAATTAACAGCAATTCATTCTCTGCTTCTTTTACTTTTTCAGAAAGTTCAAGTAGGATTTTCTCGATTTCATTTTGCTCTTTCAACCGCAGCTCACGCAATTGATTATTTAATTGGACGATTGCTTCAGGCTCAATGAACAATGTTTGACCTGAAGATGATTGATCATGAATGATTCCTCCGTAATGCCCTCTATATTCCTGCTTTACAGGAATGACATACCGGTCATTTCGGATTGTGATGATTGCATCCGACAACATTTTAGAAGCATTGGAAGATCTTATCATACGCTCAAGCTTTTCCCTGATCCTTCCTTCGTTTGCACGAAGCTGTGAACGGATTGTACGCAGTGCTTCACTTGCTGAATCAAGAATTTCACCGTTATCATCCACGACATTTCGGATTTCCTTCTCTAAATGAGGCAGAGGGATGACCGAAGCCAATTTAGCCTCCAGATGGGGAATGGACACCTCATCGTCCACTAACTCATCTACAAACGTTTTTAGCTTTCTGCTTGCACGAATTGTGCTGCCTATCTGCACCAATTCACCAGGGGACAGCATGCCCCCGATTCCAGCACGTTTCACATGGGGACGGATATCAAAGATCCCCCCCAGTGGAGCATGTCCTTTCAACCTGAGGATCGTCATCGCTTCATCTGTTTCCTGGTGCATGCCCGTAATTTCGTCAAAGTCCACCGATGGTGCAAGAGTTGTCACTCTTGCATGTCCAAGAGCAGACGCAGCAAATCTTTTCAGCAATTCTTTTATTTTATCAAATTCCAGTGTTTTGAGTACTTTTGAATTCACAGACTTTATTCCACCTTTAATAACAATGTTTCATGAATTGGACATCTTTCATAAAACGTTCCGATTTTTGAATCATTTGTTTCTATTTAAAAAGTTTAACAGTTCTTCTTTACCCCAGGTATTGATAACCGTATCTTTCTTAATCCAGCCTTTTCTTGCTGTAGAAACACCTATGTTCATGAACTCAAGGTGTTCATGGCTGTGAGCATCCGTATTGATAAAGAGCTTCACACCCTGCTCCTGGGCTTTCCGGATGTTTTCAGCTGAGAGGTCCAGCCTGTTAGGATTCGCATTCAGCTCGAGCGCTGTATTCGTCTCCTTTGCCAATTGTATCAGCATATCCATATCTACATCGTATCCATCCCTGCGCCCGATGATTCTTCCAGTCGGATGAGCGATGATATCCACATGCGCACTATTAAGTGCAGTAGTCAGGCGTTCCATGATTTTTTCCTTTGATTGTGAAAAACTTGAGTGAATCGAAGCGATGACCACATCCAG
This sequence comes from Bacillus haikouensis, assembly GCF_013179555.1. Lineage (GTDB taxonomy): Bacteria > Bacillota > Bacilli > Bacillales > Bacillaceae_B > Rossellomorea > Rossellomorea haikouensis_A. The sequence goes on along the minus strand of NZ_JABMCR010000408.1, from coordinate 1,011 downwards.
CTTTTCAAGGATCTCATCATCGTAATCAAGGGATCCGTCAGGGAGGATATCCATTTCAATTCCTGACAAAACTTCAATCTCTTTATACTTCTTGTTGATTTCCTTGATTTCCTCTATCTGTTTTAACAGCCGTTCATCCGATAATCCATTTGCAACACGTAAGTATTTCGAATGGTCGGTAATGGCCATATATCGGTAGCCTTTAGCAATGCATGCCTGAACCATTTCTTCAATGGAATAAGCCCCGTCCGACCAGGTGGTGTGCATGTGCAGGTCTCCTTGTATATGAGTGGACCCGATCAAATTAAAGTCTTTATGATAATCATCGACTTCCTTCCCGTCTTCCCTTAATTCTGGCGGAATGAACGGCAGGTTGAAGTACTCATAAAATTCTTCTTCTGTATTAAATGTTTTGATTTCGCCGGTTTCGCTATTTTCAACCCCGTACTCACTGATTTTTTCGCCTCTTTCTTTTGCAAGCTGCCTCATCCGGACATTATGCTCTTTAGACCCGGTGAAGTGGTGGAGGGTTGTGGCGAATTCACACGGCTTAACGATTCGAAAGTCGATGCTTACGTCCCACTTATATTGAAGGGTAAGCGACACCTTCGTCTCGCCCGCTGCAATCGTTTCAACAATATGAGGGAGCTTCAATAATTCGTCCTTAACCTTCTTAGGTTCGTCCGTTGAAATGATAAAGTCCAGATCTTTGATCGTCTCCCGCATCCTTCTTAAACTGCCCGCCCTTGAGAAGGTAACGATCTCTTTTATATTGGTCATGTGCGCTTCAATTTCTTCTGCTATCCCAGTCATGAACGCAATTGGAAGGCGGTCAGGACGTTTGCCGGCCTGTGCGATGGCAGCCAGTATCTTTTCCTCTGATTTCTTTCCAAAGCCCGGAAGACTCTGGACTTTCCCGGACTGGCATACTTCCTCCAAATCTTCAATCCCTTCCACACCCAGTTCACTATAAAGCTTGGCAATCTTCTTGCCTCCAAGTCCCGGAAGCTG
>NZ_JABMCR010000407.1 GCF_013179555.1 Bacillus haikouensis | reverse complement strand
TCATATACTAATTTCTTCACTTTCAATCCGGATCCGTCAACCATACCGAGCGCTGAAGCAGAACTTCCCAAAACATCTTTCATAATGATGAATTCATGTGAATAAAATCGCTGTTTCGTAATTTCTTTAAGTGTCAATTCCCCTTTATCATAAAATTTGTTCATAAATTCTTTATCAATATATAACTCATTGAATCCGGTATATATGTCATTAACCTCAACTACCCGATCGCTTAAAAAGTCCTCAGCCTGTAAACCAAGCGCATCAGCTTTAACTCTCACAAGGGTGTCTTTACTTACTAATATTACGGACTTTCCATCCTCTTTGGCCTCTTCCTCCAAAGAAAGATTTTTTGCGACAGCCAGTATCCGGTTATCATTTGTTTTCTCTACAAAAATTTCTTGAAGTTCCTGAAAGGATCGGTGGTTTAACTCAATCCTTAAAGAACCTCCTGTATATAAAGGAATTTTTTCATGGAGCTTTCCCTCTTGCCTTAAATTATCGATCAATTTTGATACATGTCTTGCGTTTCGTCCGATTTCATCCATGTAACGCTTTTTAGAGTCCACTTCTTCTAATACAACTGCTGGTATAACCACCTCATTGTCCTGAAACGAAAAGATGGCTTGTGGATCCTGTAATAAGACATTGGTATCTAATACATAAATTTTTTTCAAATCGATGCCTCCTGCTCCTCATTTCTTATTACTATTGTATGTAGCCAAAGTTGATCCGGTTATTCCCAGCTACTCAAATAGGACGGCCCGTTTCTTAAAATATATGAATAAACGTATAAAGATAGAAGAAAATTACACAATAAGAATAGATATTGACACTAATTTGGGAGGTTAGGACATGAACAAATTCATCTCTCTGCTTATGCTTGGGCTCATTCTCTCTGCATGCGCCAATAAAAACGAGGTAGGGTATGAAAAAAACCCGAAATCCGATCAGAATAAACCGATCACAGTGCAAGATAGTAACATCCAGCATGTGGAAAGAAAATCCGGTCAGCAAATTTCAAAGCATCTTGTTAACTTGACTACCGGTGTTCCTGATGTAGAAGACGCAACTGCTGTCGTAATAGGTAAGTATGCGTACGTTGGGATCGATATCGACGGAGATGTCGAACGGTCCCAAGTAGGGTCGATAAAGTATTCCGTTGCCGAAGCTTTGAAAGATGACCCATATGGTGCACAGGCAATTGTTGTCGCCGACCCTGATCTCACTGCCCGATTGAAAGAAATCAGCAAGGACATTCAGCGTGGTGAGCCCGTGCAAGGCATCATGAATGAACTCTCTGACATTTCAGGGAGACTAATGCCTGAAATCCCGCGCTCATTGAAACAGACTGATCCTGAGAACGCTCCAAAGGAACCAAAGAAAAAAATGAATCAGAATAAAGAAAATCAATTAAATAAAGAACAAGAAGATCAGAGTGAAAATTATATCGATTAACTTCAATATGATAAAAAGCCATGAAAAAGCTGTCGCTTAAGCTTTTTTCATGGCTTCTATCACTTGGCGGTCAAGACGGTCAGCAGCCGCTTTATCGTATGTCTTCTCATAAGACGGCTCTGTTGAGATTCTGGATCCGTAAAACATAACATCCCTTACCTCATTGATTTCTAACTTTATTAATGTAAGTTTAAGGGGGACACCCTCAAGGTGCGCCTGTTGTACTATTGCATTACCGCTGATTGAATAAGTGGATTCATTCGCAATCAGGTTAATGACAGCAAGAGGGTTTTTGTTAATATTCTCCACGATTTTAGACTTTTGATTCACAGTGAAAAGCACTGTTCCTTCGTCCTTTGCCAAAATCCATGAAACTGCATTGACATTTGGCCCGCCGGTATCATGATCAACTGTGGACAAGGTTACAAAGCGTTCAGATTGAAGTTCTTCGAATAACACCGGAATTAAGCCGGGTTCCACTTGATTAGCCATACAATTCCTCCTCCAAATACTTCACTGGATCTTCCAGCAGGCAAGCGGCACAAAGAAAGCTGCCTGTATACATATGACAATTCGTGATAATCATTTAATTGTCCTTCTTTTTTATAACTCCGATTCATTTTACATTAAGTGAAGATGTATTAAAAAACGGAGAGACAGATTATTTAAAGCGTTTGCTTATACTACATGATATACTGAAAAAAGATATCATATGAGAGAAAAAGCAATGAGGTGTTAATAATGCGTGTAAAATGTGCTTTGTGTGAAGTAATAGAAAATATTGAAGATTATTCTCTGGAAGCAAAAAGACTTCGAAACAGACCAATCCATACTTATATGTGTAGTCCGTGTCACAAACGTATCACTAAAAAAACAGAAGATCGAGCCGCTACAGGTAATTTTAATTTGTATCGTTCACCAAAAGTGGAAGATGACTTCTAAAGAGTACATCAAGGGGACCGGAATCGGGATTGCTTCAGGAACCCTCCTGGGGCTGATACTTAAATTCCTGCAGTCACTGACAGGTATTAAAGTATATGCGCTGCTGCTGAATGTCGATTTCATCCCCTATATGGGAAAAGTCCGGTGGTCAGAATGGGAAGAATTTCTGTTCCATCTATTCATTTCCTGCATAATCGGAATCATTTTCACTATCTCAATCCATCACTTCAATCTTTCTGGTCGGATGATATGGGCGCTGGCATTTATCGTAACCCTGCCGGCTTTCTTATTCTATTTCCCACTGTCTTTCATGGCCATCAAAGAAGTCCCTTCTCCTTATGATTCTGGAGGGATATTCCTCTGGTTGATCGGACATCTGGTATACGGAGTTTCTCT
>NZ_JABMCR010000406.1 GCF_013179555.1 Bacillus haikouensis | reverse complement strand
AATTAATTTAGAAGGCCCTTCAAAATTCAAAGGGTTTTGAACCCATTGATTATAAGGAGCTATTTCTTTTTCAAATGTTTTTTTAATTAAGTGACCTCTATTACAACAAATACTATCTGGAAATTTTTTGTGAATTTCCATCAATGCATTAATAGTATTAGTTGGATAAATTACATCATCATCAACAGTTATCACAATACAGTCGGGGTATTCTTGAAAGGTGTAGTAATACTTTTTGTGTGATCTCAAGTCATCACAGAATCTTATTTTTAATCCTTTATCTTGTAATCTTAATAGTTTAGTAGGTAAGCTATCATATCCATCAAATTGTTCTTCTGCTAACCAAAGAATTATTTCGTCAGGTTTGAAAGTCTGCCTTAATAAAGATTCTATTGTTATCCATATTGTACTAATTCTACTTGGAAAAGAGGTCAGCGAAACTATTACTTTTGTATGTCTCATTTCTTCAGTATTTAATCCCGTTTTATTTTTTCTAAGTGGAAAATAACAATAATATTTTTTTGCATAAATATTTATTGATTTTCTAATTAATATTACAAATAATGTTCTCAATTTCTTCAATAACATGAATTTGGAATCTTTTTTTCTAATTTTAAAATAAATTTTATATAATATATCTAACATATCTATTTACTCCTAAAATTTATTAAAGATTTTTAATGAAATTTTCCTATAGTAAATTACTAAAAAATGTTACTTCTTAATTGAGTTAAATATAAAAATTGGATAACCAAGTAAATCAATAAATACATTACTACTAAAAGAAACATTATCCTATATTTACCTTTTAATTTAACAATTATTTCCTTCAAGAGAAATGCGCTTCCAATTCCCAACATAAACTCTATTCTATTTGCCATTAAAGTAGCACCAATTGTAGAAAAGAAAACAAAGATCAAACTTCCTATTATTTGGGAATTCAATAATAATTTTAAAAACTGATTTCCATAAATTAATTCTCTGTCCTTTAAAGAAAATAAAATCACAAAGATGTTTAGTATTATTGGTAAATACCACATAGAATAAAGTAAAAAATTTTGAAAGATAGAAACATCAAAACCTGAATCTATATAACTTTGAAATTTATATAGTATTCTATCAGTTGAATCAATAGTCATTTTACTTGTCAATTCAATAAAAAGATTTTTCAATAAAAATCCAGAAAAAAACAAAACCATAAATGAAAATATGAATTTCTTGAAGCTCCATTTAAATCCTATGATAGGTCTTATTATAAAAGTAATTATACTTGAATAATGGAAAAAAAGAGATATTAAAAGTTTTATATAAAAACCCAAATTATTTTTCTGAGATAATGAGTAAAGAGCACTTAAATAAATAGCAGCTGCAAAAAAATGTCTAATTACATCTAATGGTCCTCTTACTGCATATAGCATCATAAAAAGCAAAAATGTTAGAAACATAGTACTTTTTTCTGCTCTTTTAATAACTTGATAAATTATGATCATTGGGATAAATGCTGAGATAAATAAAAACACCCTAAAGTCAAACCCGAAATTTTTTAAATATGAAATTAACAATACAAAGCCAGGTTCTATTTGAAATTGGAACATAGATTTCAAAAAATTATAATTAAATAATATAATAGGATGTTCCTCGAATATAAGTTTATATGATTTTATATCAGTACCAATAACCCTGAATCCTGCAAATATTGAAAATATAAAGACTGTTATCAACAAAATACGTTCTTTATTTTTTTTAGTGAAAACTTTTTCAAGAGTTGCTAATATGAAATATAATAAAAAGAGAAATAGGACTAAAATATAATTTATTATTATTGCTCCCATAACAAACTCCTTAAACTAACGTGGGATGTTTTACAAATAGTGGGTCTTCTCTACTTCTGAAATAAAATAATGTTTTTAGCGATCGGATAATCCAATGATTTTAATATTAAGATTAATAACTTATAATCCCTTCAAAACTTCCAAATAATTTTTAGACATTTGTTTACCTGTCATTTTCGAAGCGGTATCCACTGCATTATGTAAAATATCGGATTTGTTTCTACTATCTAATTCTAGAGCTGTAGTTAGTTTTTCAGCTAATTTCCCAATATTCTTTGGCTCACATAAAAAACCATTGATACCATCTTGAATAACACCTTCAATTCCTTCCCCTAGAGAGCCAATTGTAATACAACCTTTGGCCATAGCCTCTAGATATACCAAACCAAATGTCTCAGGTGAGCTTACCATAGCAAATATATCTGAACTTTCCATATGCGATAAAACTTCTTCTCTAGTTAGAAAACCTAAAAATTCTATTCTGTTATTTAACTTTAACTGATTTACTAATTTTTCTAATTTGTTCTTTTCTGGTCCATCTCCTGCAATTTTTAAATATATATGTTTATTTTTTTTTGCAACTTCATCAAATGCTTTGATTAAAATATCTATGTTTTTTAATGGAATCATATTTGCTGCAATAAATATATTCTTTGCTTGACTATTTATTTTTTTTTCTAACAATATATTTTTTATTAATACATTTTCTTCTATACCTGAAGGAGCTAAAAAACTTTCACTATAAGAGATATTTAATAAATCAAATTGTCTTTTTAAAGCATCACTTCTAAATCCGATTTTATCAATATTATTTATTATTTTTGTAAACCTTTTATATCTCTTTGGATAATTATTTAAGTTTTTTAAATCTGTTTGATGTAATGTTAATATTACTGGTATATTATGCTCATCCTTAATTTTATTTGCAATGTATATATTCGGATTTATCATATGGGAAACTATTA
>NZ_JABMCR010000405.1 GCF_013179555.1 Bacillus haikouensis | reverse complement strand
GCCAGCACGAATAATCCATAGAGAATCGCAAATTCGATTAAATGGAGGGACTCCTTGATAAACCGGTCTACCGTATTATCAGGAAAGCGGATGACCGCATCATCCGGGTTGCTGGACAGGATCCAGATCAGCATCATATATAGAAAAGGCGCAGCTGTAAGTACGTATTTAAGCATGAGTTTCACAGTCTATCGTCCTTTCGGGAAGCGTAATAATAAAAAACCTCATCTATTGTATCATGTGAAAACGGTTCAGCTACCCGCAAAATATTGCAGTTCTATGAAGATTCCAGAAAAAAGTTTTCGTCTTCATACATAATTCATTTATGTTTGTCGAAAGATAAGAATTAAAAATTTTTTTGAACTTGTGTATATATTTTCAGAATTCTGTTCAGAATGATTGCTGAGGTGATGAAAATGAGAGAGGAAGAAAAGAAATCCACTTCTCCAAAATTTTTGAAAAGACGTTGGGCATACCCAGCAATCTATCTAGCAAGTGCAGCAATCATTATCACAGGGATTCTGTGGTACCAAGCAGGCAATAATGAGAATGCCGAGGATTACAGCTATGATGTTCCTACTGATAATGAGTTTAATCAGCCTGCAGAAGAAGTCAATCGTTCATTGGAAAACTTCGTAATGCCTGTTTCAAAACCTGAAGACACAGTCATCGAAAAAAACTTCTACGATGCTGAAGCTTCTGCCGAAGAACAGGAAGCCGCTTTAGTGGTGTATGGCAATATGTACTATCCGAATCAAGGGATCGATATCTCGAAGGATGGGAAAGAATTCGAAGTTCTTGCTGCCATGAGCGGTACAGTAACAAAAGTTCAAGAAGATTCATTACTGGGCAACACAATCGAAATCGAACACAGTAAGGGTATTGTCACTCGTTACCAATCAGTCAAAGATTTTGAAGTAGCTGTCGGGGATGTCGTGGATCAAGGTCAAGAGATTGCGAAATCAGGAAAATCTTTATTCAATGAAGATGCAGGTGTACATGTACACTTTGAAATCCGCAAAGATAATGTTGCAGTCAATCCAATCAACTATTTCAATAAGTCTCTTGCCACTCTTCAAGAAGCAAAGCTTGATGAGCAGAAGGTTTCCGGCGATCAGCCAGAACAAGCTCAAGAGGATGCAGTACAAGAAGATGCAGCGAAAGAAGACGCAGCAGCTGAAGAAGGTGCTGAAGGGGAAGCGGCTGATGAACAGCAGGATGCGAACCCGTCTGACGCTGAGCAAAAAGACACTGGCGATGCTGAGTCTAATGCAGGTGCAGAAGATCAAGACGCTGAGTCTAATGCAGGTGCAGAAGATCAAGATGCCGAGTCTAATGCAGATGCGGAAGATCAAGAAGCAGAGTCAAACGCTGATACTAGTAAAGAAGAACAAGAATAATAAACGGACTGACCGGCTTATGCTGGTCAGTTTTTTTGTGTGTAAAAAAGTTTCGATCACTTTCGACATGCTTACATTATCCCAGGAGAATATTCTAACTTGTAACATATCACATCTTCCTCGATAATTTCAAGAATATTCTTATATTTAAAAAATGGTTGAAGAACAATCATGCTGCTGTTGTCGGAATTTCTTTATTGAAAATGCTTTTCCACATAAAAGATAATGAGTTCACGAATAAAATTTCAGAATATTTAATATTTATTTATGACAGCGTTTTCAAAATGGAGGTGAAAGATTGCTTTATTTCATTCTGTTTCTCCTGATCACAGGAGCCAGCATCGTCTTCGCAATAAAGAAAAAAAGGGCCGTTTTTTTAGTTCTGCCGTTCTTATCCATGTTTGTTTATTTTATCGTTCAAATCGCTCTCGTTCCTATGCCTTTTTTTGAAACAGTGAAATTCATCTTCAGCTTGAGATAGGCTCCTTCCGCGACATTGTAATTAGACACAAGGAATTGCCGGAAATCGAGTAGTTTCGAAAGTGCGTCCCTGGTTCGTAAAGAGCAAACCCTTTGTTCTTTTCAGACTTCCGGCACTGTACGAAAAGCAACATTCTTTTAGAAAACAGGTTTTGAGATAAAAAGGGGGATATTTATGAAGAAAATTGACCGCGCAATGGCGGATCAGTATTTCAAAGAGAAAAACCGTTTTATGGCCTTATATCTTGTCATCTGGTTTATCAGCTCATTTGTCGTCGTGTTTTTCGCAGAAAGTCTGTCTGAGGTTACAATAAATGGATTTCCGGTCCATTATTTCATGGGTGCCCAAGGTTCCATCCTGATTTTCATCATCCTGCTTTATGTGAATGCCATTGTATCTGACCGGATTGATCGCAAATATGGACTCGATGAAAGCAAGAATGAGCAAGTAAGCGTCGGAAAAACGCTGGATCATTAAAGAAAGCATCTATTTAAATAAATAGAAAAGCCACAAGCAGATATAAGGGGGAAATCGGTTAATGGATGTTCAGTTTATTGTATCAACGGCTATTATACTTGCAACATTTGCATTATATATCGGTATAGCGGTTTATAACAAAGCGAAAGCAACGTCGGATTTCTACGTTGCCGGACGCGGTGTACCGCCGATCTTCAACGGGATGGCCATCGGGGCAGACTGGATGAGTGCAGCTTCATTCATTGGACTTGCCGGTACGGTCATGATACTGGGCTATGACGGGCTTGCCTATATAATGGGGTGGACAGGCGGTTACCTGTTACTCACCTTCCTGCTGGCCCCGCAGCTCCGTAAGTATGGACGCTACACGGTCCCGGAATTTATCGGAGACCGTTATAACAGTCATACAGCCCGCGTTATCGCCGCGATCTGTACAATCATCATCAGTTTCACTT
>NZ_JABMCR010000404.1 GCF_013179555.1 Bacillus haikouensis | reverse complement strand
AAAGATGCAAAGCTTGCCTTCATCCCTAAACTAACAGGTGTCGGCTTCTTCACATCGGGTGGCCAGGGGGCGAAAGAAATGGCGGATTCCTTAGATGTAGAATTAAAGTATGACGGACCGTCTGAAGCATCCGTATCCGGTCAGGTGAAATACATCAATAACTTTGTGAACCAAGGCTATGATGCGTTAATGATTTCCTCCGTATCAGTCGACGGACTAAGTCAATCACTCAAACGGGCCAAAGACAAAGGAGTAAAGATCCTGACTTGGGATTCAGATGTGAAGCCCGAGGATCGTTCCTTCTATATTAACCAGGGAACTCCCGACCAATTAGCTGAATTATTGATTCAAATGACCTCCGACCAAATCGGGGATTCCGGCAAAGTGGCCTTCTTCTACTCCAGCCCAACCGTAACAGACCAGAACCAATGGGTCACCAAAGCCAAAGAAATCATCGCAGAAAAATACCCGAACTGGGAAATCGTCACCACTCAATACGGTGAAAACGATGCACAAAAATCACTGACAGTCGGAGAAAGCATCCTGAAAACATATCCTGACATCGATGCCATCATCTGTCCAGATGCCACAGCCCTGCCTGCCATGGCCCAAGCAGCAGAAAACCTTGATAAAGCTGGAGATGTCGTCGTAACAGGCTTCTCTACTCCAAACGTCATGCGTGACTACGTCAAACGCGATACCGTTAAACAATTCGGATTATGGGATGTGAAAAAGCAAGGTGCACTTGCTGCATATGTAGCCTATCTTATGACCGTTGAAGGGAAAGAGCTTAAAGTTGGAGACGAGTTTGACGTTCCTGAAATCGGTAAAGTTAAAATCGAGCCGAATAGTATTCAAGGGTATGATTATGAGGCGGACGATAGCGGGATCATCCTATTGCCTGAGCGGGTTGTGTTTACGAAGGATAATATTGATGAGTATGATTTTTAAATGAATGTATTTAAAGGATTGATAGAGTTTGCTGAAAAGTAATCTGTCAATCCTTTTTTTTCTATCACTATTTCGTAATCAAATGAGATGAAATAAATATTTAAATTTAAAACATTCCCCAATCTCTTCTATTGTCACGGGTGTGATTTTGTGGGATGGTTTAGGCTGGGATATGCGCCGGTATTGCATTATATACCAATAAAAAATGCAATCATGCAAGGAATATTGCTTTCCTTTCACGATTGCATTTTTCTAATTATGAAACTTTTATTCTAATATCATTTTGTTATTCACTTACAAATTAATTAGTAAAAGTTCCACTTGTCAATATCGGGAATATAAAGAGGGTTAATCCCCTTATTATGCAGATCCATATTAACATCGTTTTCGAATTCTGTGTAATTAGGGATTTCTACATCTGTAAATCCATCAGGAGAGCTAGCATATGAGCTAATTTCATATAGTCCCATGTCTTCATCATAAATAAATTCCACCGTAACATTTACTCTATAACTTTTCCAACCCTCATCACCATACGACTTACTTTCATATTCATAATTAAATTCAAAATGATCAGGAGGATCATTATCCCCACCATTACTTTGATTTAATAAACCAAAGACTTTATCTAAAAACCCCATATTTTCCCCTTCTTTCAATTTAATAATTAAAGTATATTCTTTTTTGTTTGCCAGTATACGAGTTTCTTATAATGCTATTCCTATTGATAATTTGGATGTAATTTAAGAATTACCAGTTACCACTTGACTCTGTCCTTGAGAAATATCTTGTGTAAGCCATGAGTTCCTTATATTTGCAATATATTTTTAACCTCCCTTTCGAAAAAGGAAGGATTTGGAACAATCTTCCCCTAAAGTACTGTGATAAATTATCTATAGATAAGATACAATAACCTGACTTGGAGATGTACATATGAATCTTGAAGAAATCTTCGCTAAAAATCCTTCCTTGAAGACCCAGTGGCACGACGGGAAAAATGTAGATATAGAAACAAACAACATACGTTTGAAAGACAAGGCATGGTGGATATGCGATGCTTCCCATGAATGGGAGGCTGCCTTTTCTAACAGAGTAAAGGGGACCGGCTGTCCTTATTGCGCTGGTAAAAAAGTTACATATGAAGATAGTTTAAAAGGAAAATTTCCAGATTTAGCAAAGGAATGGCATCCTGATAAGAATACTAAACAACCGGATACAGTTTCTCCGGGTTCCCATAAGAAAGCCTGGTGGATTTGTGCAGACGGACACGAGTGGGAATCACGCATCAACGTACGATCGGCTGGTTCCAAATGTCCCTATTGCTCTGGCAGACTTGCCGATGATAAGAATAACTTAAAGGTATTATGCCCGCACGTTTCCGTAGACTGGCATCCTGATAGAAATGAAAAGCAGCCATCTGATTATTTACCCTCAAGTAATAAAGTGGTTTGGTGGTTATGTGGGAATGGGCATGAGTGGAAGGAAAATATCAGGACACGGAGCCAACAGCAGGGGTGTCCCTATTGCTTAAAGAAAAGACCGAGTCCCGAGTATAACTTAGCAATCCTTTATCCCAACGTTTCCGATGAATGGCACCCAACTAAGAATCGAGATCTTATACCTGCTGAAGTGATGCCGTTCACCTCCAAACGGAAAGCTTGGTGGCTCTGCAGTAAAGGTCATGAGTGGGAAGAAACCATCGGTCATCGAACGAAGGATGGTCTCGGGTGCCCTTACTGTAACAGACGGAAAGCAAACAAAGGGAACAGCATTGTCACGCCCCATCCACATCTGGTCAAGGAATGGCATCCTGATCATAATGAAGGGCTGACTCCTTCCCAAGTATTATCAGGGACAGAGAAGAAAGTGT
>NZ_JABMCR010000403.1 GCF_013179555.1 Bacillus haikouensis | reverse complement strand
ACTCCAATCAACCGCTGGAAAGTGCTAAAATATAAATGTACACTGAACAAAATAATAACCCGAACTAATTTGCCTATTAGAAGGCAAATTAGTTCGGGTTTTACTTAGACTAAAACACTTTTGTCCCGGCTTCCTTATTTTTTTATTCTTTCTTTTACTATGTTCCTAAACTTTTATACTCGTTTATCATAAAATATATCTATATTTTTTCTATTAGTAGCCATCTGTCACCTTTCTACTAGTCGTAATTGCACCCGTTCATTTGTTACAGAACGTTTAAATTTATTTAACGAGGGTTAGTAAATCGGACGCATCTTCATACCTGCACAGGTATACAAAACCGCTCTGCTAACACCTTTTAACAGAGTATACGTCCGATGATTCGTGTCATACTTTGTAACATTGTGTCGGTGGTAAATATCTCCACCTTCAAAACCGCCAAAAATCTCCTATACTATATAGAAGGTTATACTGTGTAGAATTCTTATAGTTGGAGGAATTTTGATGTTATCAAACTCTGAAATCGGTATCGATTTAGGAACCGCAAATATTCTAGTTTATAGTAAAAATAAAGGAATCATTTTAAACGAACCGTCTGTAGTCGCAATCGACACAGAAAATAAACAAGTATTAGCAGTCGGCGTAGAAGCCAAAAGCATGATTGGGAAGACCCCGGGTAAGATCGTGGCTGTACGCCCTTTGAAAGACGGCGTCATAGCTGACTTTGATGTCACGACTGAAATGTTGAAACAAGTCATGAAAAAAGCGAGTAAAAAGCTTGGCTTCTCAATCCGTAAGCCAAATGTCGTGGTTTGTACACCATCCGGTGCGACAAGTGTGGAACGCAGAGCGATTCAGGATGCCGTGCGTGGAAGCGGTGCAAAAACAGTCACTCTCATCGAAGAGCCTGTTGCGGCAGCAATTGGAGCTGACCTCCCTGTTGACGAGCCTGTTGCCAACGTGATCGTTGACATCGGCGGCGGAACAACTGAAGTAGCCATCATCTCATACGGCGGTGTTGTATCCTGCAACACAATCCGTATCGGCGGGGACCAAATGGACGAAGATATCATCCAGCACGTACGTAAACGCTATAATTTACTGATCGGTGAAAGAACAGCGGAGAATATTAAGATTGAGGTAGGACATGCGTTGATCGACCATGAAGAACGCTCCATGGAAATCCGCGGACGCGACCTGGTCACTGGATTACCGAAAACGATCACGTTAACATCCAATGAAATCCAAAGTGCGTTGAGGGAATCCTTGCTTCATATTCTTGAAACCATCCGTGCAACGCTTGAGAACTGCCCTCCTGAACTAAGCGGTGACATTGTGGACCGCGGAGTGATCCTTACAGGGGGAGGCTCCCTGCTGAACGGACTTCAAGACTGGCTGAGCGAAGAAATCGTCGTACCTGTCCACCTTGCACCTAACCCGCTCGAATCAGTGGCGATCGGCACAGGACGTTCATTAACCGTCATCCACAAACTGCAAAAAGTAAAATAACTATAAAGAAACAAACCCCCGGACAACGTATCGGGGGTTCGTTTTGTATAGTATCTTCCCCCTTGAAAAAAGAGCCATCATATTACCCTCTTTCAAAAAATTTCAAACCAAAATGATCCCATTTATATTTTTTTTCGTTAGCTCTTTAGAATTGAGTTCAATGGCGTTGTTTAGTATCCTTAATTTACTTACGCCATATAGAAGGAGCAATTTATGTCACAGCACTTCAGGGATATTGATTTGTACCAAAAAGTAGTCAGTGAAAAAGATTCATCTGCTTTGCGTCAGCTATATCGAAAATACGAAAAGCTTATTTATTCTTTTTCCTATAAAATGACCGGTGATAGGGAGATTGCGGAAGAAGTGATTCAGGAAGTGTTTCTGAAACTTTGGAAAAAGCACTCACCTTACGACCAATCAAAGGGAAAGTTTTCTTCCTGGTTGTTGACGATGACTCGGAACACAAGCTTAGATGCTCTCCGCAAACGTAAGAAACATGAGTCCGTTGAATATGTCGAAAAAGATTCACTGCAGGTTAGTTATGAAACACCTGAAGACATCGTGGAATGGAAGGAAAAAGGGAACGCGATCCAGGATTGCATCCGTGCTTTAAAAGAGGATCAGCAGCGGATTGTCCATTTATTTTATTTCAAGGGACAGACACAGCAGTCCATTTCCAAGAACACGGATACACCACTCGGGACTGTGAAAGGAAGAATACGGCTGGCATTGAAGCATCTGCACAGCTGCCTTAAAGGGAAAGGAGGGGGCACGGAATGATTCAGCAGCCATGCGATTACCTACTGGATTATTTCAATCATCATCTTGATGATGTTGAAAAAGCATTGTTTGAGGAGCATCTTGAAAGCTGTTCAGACTGCCGTGAAGCATTGAATGAGCTTCAGCAGCTGAATGAGTACCTGCCTTATGCTTCTGAACCCATTGACCCTCCCGAAGGATTGGAAGACCGTGTGTTTGCCAGAATTGACAGGGCATCTGCTGTCACTCCATTACGCAAAGAAAAACCGCGTAAGCGCTGGTTATTCCCTTCTGCAGCAGCGATACTTACGCTTTCCTTGCTTGGAAACGTCTATATGTTTACCAAAATCCAGCAAAAAGAAGAAATCGTTGAACAGGCGGCAATCGATGAGGTCACTCGATATGTTGAGCTCGCCGCCGTGAAAGGCAATGCTAAAGGAACGGCCAGCATTATCAAACAGGGCGAACAATCAAGCCTTGTCGTGCAGGCTTCACAACTGGAAGACTTATCTAAAGAAGAAGTCTTCCAAGTATGGCTCATTAAGGATGAAAAGCCGCAACGTGCAGGA
>NZ_JABMCR010000402.1 GCF_013179555.1 Bacillus haikouensis | reverse complement strand
GATTTGAAAGACCTTGCATCAGATAGCCTGGAAGAAACAAGAGAAGCGGTGAAAGCACTTAAAGAAGGAGATGTTGAAGGGATTCAGTCTGTCATCCAGTTAATAAGGAAGCTGGAATCAGAAAGTGGAATCATGGTCGAGTTGACGACTCAGCATGGTGTACTCTCCACCCGGCTATCAAATAAACAAAGCATCGCCGTTTACCGAGGTATACAGGAAGGGATCACAAATGCGATGAAACATAGTTCCATCAGGGAAGTGAAAGTTATACTCGGAAAGACAGCACTCGGACATCTTCATTTTAAAATCACCAACAACATCGAAGGGAGCCGTCCATTTCTAATGGGATTCGGTTTAACCAATATGAAAGAACGGTTGGAGGAACTAGACGGTAAACTCGATATTCACCAAACCGATAAAGAGTTTGTTCTTAATGGATCGTTTCCAGTGGAAGAGGGGGTTATGGCATGAAGAAAATCCTGTTAGTTGAAGACCAGGGGATTGTGCGGCAGGGGCTCAAAATGATGATTGAGCAAGACGGGACGCTAAAAGTGGCAGCGGAAGCGGAGAATGGTCTTATGGCCATCAAACAAATGGAGGCGCATGCCATTGACTTGATTATCATGGACATCCGTATGCCGGAAATGAATGGACTTGAAGCGACGAGAATCATTAAAAAACAGTGGCCATGCGTGAAAATTCTCATCCTGACTACCTTTAATGATGATGAATACGCCTTACAAGCCTTGAAGGAGGGAGCGAACGGCTTCTTGCTGAAAACCGCTCAAGGAGAGAAGCTCCTCCAATCGATTCACAGCTGTTTAAACGGAGGGATGAGTCTTCAGGACGAAGTGGCAGCCAAGGTAGTGCCCAAACTGCTGTCTCATCAAAAGAACCCGCAACAAATCCATCCATTAACACAAAGAGAATTATCAATCACCCAATTGGTGGGTAAGGGAAGGACCAACAAAGAGATTGCCGGTGAATTGCATTTATCCATCGGCACAGTAAAGAATCACCTGACTCAGATCCTTCAGAAGTTAGAACTCCGCGACCGGACCCAGCTGGCTATATATGCAGTTAAAAATGACATCGCCTGACTGACCTGTTCATAAGGTCAGTCATTTTTTTATATGGTGCCAAGTTGATATAAGTGACTGAGGTCACCCCATTTTCAGGTGAAGATGTGACAGAGGTAAGTGTGAGAAAACATGAAAGCGGAATACAATGGGACTATAGATTAAAGAGGAGGCGGGATTGATGCTGGAAGTGGTAAGCCTGTCAAAGCGTTTCAAGAAGAACAAGGCAGTGGACGGTGTGAATATCTTTCTGGAAAAAGGAGAAACCGTTGGGCTGCTCGGACCTAATGGAGCCGGGAAATCAACGATCATATCGATGGTTTCTTCCCTCATTTCCCCATCTGAGGGAGATGTGAGGCTTCATAATAACAGTGTTCTTGCATCACCCGGGAAGCTGAGAAGGGTCCTTGGAGTGGTTCCGCAAGAGATTGCATTATACACAGATTTAACGGCTAAAGAAAACCTGGAATTCTTCGGGAAGATCCATCGTTTAAAAGGAAAGAAACTAAAGGATAGAATAAATGAAATCCTGGAGCAGATCGGACTGACAGAAAGGCAGAATGATGTAGTGAAAACCTTCTCAGGGGGAATGAAAAGACGTTTGAATATAGGGGTGGCACTACTTCATGATCCTGAAATCCTCATAATGGATGAACCTACTGTCGGAATCGACCCGCAATCCAGAAACTATATTCTCGAGCAGGTCAAAAGGTTGAACAGAGAAAAAAATATGACGATCTTATATACAAGTCATTACATGGAAGAGGTGGAGTTCCTTTGTGACCGCATTTATATCATGGATAAAGGGCATATCATTGCTTCAGGCACAAAAGATGAAATTAAAAGCATCCTCTCTTCGGAATCAACGATCCTCATAAAGCTGGATAAGAGCACACCGGCATTTACAGAGAAATTAATGGAGCTGGCCTTTATCAAAACGGTCACCTCCCATGATAAGTCGGTTACCATTGTAATTCCAAAAGAAGTGCATCCGTTTAACCAGATCTTTCAAATTGCAGACGAAACGGATGCTGCCATCGTAACGATCGATCGACAGACGCCGACCCTTGAGGATGTGTTCCTTCACCTCACAGGAAGAGCACTCAGAGATTAGGAGGGGTCAGATGATTGCACAATTTATAAAAAAACAGCTCCTCTTGATCATTCGAAATCCGCAAGTTCTTCTCATATTGATCGGAATGCCGCTCATCCTGATTACAATTCTAGGCTTTGCCCTTGGGAGTGTAATGAATGGTGAAGAAGTAAGCGTGAAAGCGAAAATAGCCATCATCGAACACGGAGACAGTGACCAGGAATTAGACCATTTTCTGAAAAAATTGGAGTCTTCTAAGCTTCCCCCCGAAGCTAAGTCTGCTATCTCTCAATCCGCGAAACAACTGTTACCGGTAGAACAGTTGAAGAGTGAAGTGTTGAAAAATCCCGAACTGAAAAAATACATTTCTGTTCATGAGATAGAGCCGGATGCTTTAAAAGAAACAAAAAACGATGACTCATACTCGGTCATCATCGAAATACCAGAGGGATTCTCCGGGCAGATACTTTCTTCTATGTTCCTGGAAGAAGAAGAACGTCCTCAGCTTAAGCTTTACCGGAATGAAGGAAAAGAGTTGACTTCCAATCTCGCAGAAGATTTACTCACAAGTTTTCAAGAACAATATACCCTTGCTGCCAAAATTGGTGCATCCAATGATTCTATTCTGAGTGCTGACACTATGGATACCGCGATAAAAGGAAAGGT
>NZ_JABMCR010000401.1 GCF_013179555.1 Bacillus haikouensis | reverse complement strand
GGGTCTCCGTGGAGCAGAGTTTGATCTATGGAGTTGGATTTCACACTTGATTATGCCTGTACTGATTTTAACGACAACGGTACTTCCTCATATTGTCCGTTTCACTCGTTCTTCGATGTTAGAGGTGACTTCTCAGAATTACATTCGAACAGCAAGGGCAAAAGGCGCTAAGGAATCAGTTGTATTATATGTTCATGCATTAAGGAATGCATTAATACCGATTATTACGATTATTGGAATGCTAATACCACGATTACTAAGTGGGGCAGTTATCACTGAAGCAATTTTTGGCTGGACCGGTATTGGTACATTAATTATTGAGGCAGCGCGTGGAAGAGATTATCCGCTTGTTATGGGTATTACCGTTATGATCACACTTATCGTGGTTCTATGTAATTTAATAGTCGATATTCTCTATTCCAGAGTTGATCCACGCGTGAAGAACGTATAGGAGGTGAGCAGGATGGAAGTTTCAACTCAATCAACTATTCAAGCTGATGCGAAAGTAAAAGCGATAAATAAGAAATCAACATTAATAAGCCGCTTACGTGAAAATAAAATAGCTTATTTTTCTCTTTGGTTTCTGGTTTTGATCCATGTGATTGTTTTCCTGGGACCTCTCTTTTGGAAAGTTAGTCCTGAAGAACTTCAGCAGGTTGGCGCCTTGACAAGCTGGTCCCTCCAGCATCCATTTGGAACCGATGACCTTGGCCGCGATGTCCTTGCACGGATGCTCACTGGAGGAAGGGTTACATTAATTGTCGGTTTAGGAGCGATGTTGTGTTCTCTTTTCATCGGTACGATTATCGGTGCATGTGCCGGCTTTATGGGGAAGGCAGTAGAGGCTATCTTAATGAGAATCACGGAAGCAATGCAGGCGATACCGACTTTTTTCTTTGTACTTGTAGCCCTCACTGTACTTGGAACAAGTCCTGTGATGGTGGTTATAGTCATTGCCATCTCTAGCTGGATGGAAATTGCCAGGGTAGTATACGGCGAAACATTAAAATGGAAGCAATACGAATTTGTTGAAGCGGCAAATGCTTCCGGGGCGACACCTTATCGAATCTTAACCAGGTATATTATTCCGCAAATCATTCCTTCCATTATCGTGGCGGGTACGTTAACAATTGCGGGTGCGATTTTAACGGAGAGTGCGATTAGTTATTTAGGATTGGGGATTCAACCACCTACTGCTACATGGGGGAATATGCTGCAAAATTCTCAACAATACATCTGGACTGCACCCGTTCTTGGAGTGCTTCCAGGAATCGCGATTACCATTGTGGTGCTGGCGTATAATTTCTTAGGTGATGGCCTGCGTGATGCCTTAGATCCAAAGTTCGTTAAAAAGTAGTGTGTTAAGGGGGAATGTGAGAATGGTTATTACGATTAATGATAATGAACTATATTATGAGATTTATGGAAATCCAGAAGGAGAAACGATCTTTTTTATTCACGGGGCGCCAGGCTTGGGGGATTGCCGCGGTGACATCAAGGCATTTTCTGAATTAGGGGACCAATATCGGCTTGTGTTTATGGATATGAGAGGTTCCGGCCGTTCGGAAGGAAAACCACCGTTTACCCATGAACAGTGGACAGCGGATATTGAAGAAATGAGAAAACAGCTGGTTGGCGGCCCGATTAAAATTCTGGGTGGTTCTTATGGTGGATTTTTGACATTGGAATATGTATTGCGTTATCCGGAAAATGTAACTCATGTGCTATTGCGAGATACATCTGCGGATAGTACGTTTGACCATTTATCTATTGACCAAGCATTGGAAAGTAATTTGCCAGGCATTACAGAAGAAGGCATCCATCGCTTATTCGATGGTCTGGTTGAATCCAATGAAGAACTGAAGGAAATGTTCGCTGCGATTCAGCCCTTATATACCGTTGAATATGACGAAGAAGCGGTAAAGGCTCGAATTGATTCAATTTTTTACCGCTATGAAACTCACAACTATGCGTTCCGCTACAACAAGCCAAACTTTAATCTTGTGCCGCGTCTGCATCAAATTTCAGTGCCGGTGCTGGTCACTGTCGGGCGGCACGACTGGATTACTCCTGTTGTTTGTTCTGAAGTCATCGCGGAGCATGTTCCTAAATCTAAACTAGTGATTTTTGAAAACAGCGGTCATTCACCACATCATGAGGAAAATGAAGCATATTTAAAATTAGTAGTAGATTTTCTGACAACAACAGCTTAATCGGGAAGGAAGCATGGGGACGGTTCTCATGCTTCCTTTTTTTTAGAGAAGCAACAGAACCGTCCCCGTGCTTACCATGAAACTGATGAAAAATCTTGGAACCAATCCTCCCCTCAAACGTAAATAATGTAAAGACTTAATTATGGGGGGCATAATCATGAAAGAGTTATATATAAAACAAAAGGTATTCAGTCTCAGCGGGAAATTTACAGTGAAGGATCAGGAGGAGAAGGATCGATATTATGTGGAAGGAAGTTTTATGAAGGTCCCGAAGACTTTCTCCATTATGAATACGAGCCGGGATGAAGTGGCACTCATTACGAAAAAGGTGTTCAGCCTTCTGCCGAAGTTCTTCGTTGAGGTGAATGGCCAGGAGGTATTGACGATCAAGAAGGAGTTCTCCTTTTTAAAAGCACGCTATTCGATTGATGCGGCAGGCATTGAGGTGCAGGGGAATTGGTGGGACATGAATTTCCAAGTATTACAGGATGGCAAGGTCGTAGGCGAAGTGGATAAGAAGTGGTTCAGTTGGGGTGACAGCTATCGGGTGCAGGTGCTGGATGAAGAGATGGAGACGATTGTGATTGCATTGGTTATTGCGATTGATTGTGTGAAGGCTGATGAGTCGGCTGCTTCTTCTAATG
>NZ_JABMCR010000400.1 GCF_013179555.1 Bacillus haikouensis | reverse complement strand
GTCCTCTCCATAATCAGGTCAAATCATGAACAATACACTCAAAAGATAATCCGCTGCTCCACGACCCTCTCTCAAAAAATAATTGAACTAGAAGAATACTATCAAGATAACAACGAAATACAAGTCAAAGAACTGAGAAAAATATTTAAGCGAATAATGAAGGGCCATTGTCCATTAAATCAATTTATTTTAGATTTATATGGGATTTCTAAAGAAGAAATGATTAAAGGTATATTCTGTGAACGGTGCAATAAATGTCCTCTAAAAAGAATACATGGACGATGGAAATGTGATTATTGCAGTTGGACCTCGAAAGATGCTCATAAGAGGGCTTTAGTGATTTTTATCTATTATATGGAGAAGAAATAACCAGCAGAGAGCTCCAGGGATTCTTACTTATCAGGATATTAAATGATTTAAAAGTTAGTAAGAAAGAAGTATGAAAAGTACAGTCTATACATTAAATTACCCTCAAAATGGAAATGGAACAGAGCGTTAGATAAGGTGCTCTGCTTCTCTTTTATCCTCAAAAAAAATTTTCAACAAAATTCTACAAAAAACTATTGCCCCCACCCTCCTTACGTGATAATATTAATTTCGTTGTCACGAAAGCCGTCGCGAAACTTTCGTGTTGATATATATTGTGAGCCATTAGCTCAGTTGGTAGAGCATCTGACTTTTAATCAGAGGGTCGAAGGTTCGAATCCTTCATGGCTCACCATTTTGCATGGCCCGTTGGTCAAGCGGTTAAGACACCGCCCTTTCACGGCGGTAACACGGGTTCGAATCCCGTACGGGTCATATCTTTACATTTTCACTAGATTCATTGTTTGGCAGCTTTGTTGTTTAAGTAATTGTTTAGGTGACGTAACGAATGCGGTGAAGATTCCTAGTTTGCTGTCACGATTAAGGTGAAATATTTTCTCTCGCAATTAATGATAATTATTTCGCTAGCGCGAAAAACTTTGGTCCGGTAGTTCAGTTGGTTAGAATGCCTGCCTGTCACGCAGGAGGTCGCGGGTTCGAGTCCCGTCCGGACCGCCATTTTATTCTCGTACGATTCATGTCCAACATTAAGTGGACCTATACGCGGCTCAGTAGCTCAGTTGGTAGAGCAATGGACTGAAAATCCATGTGTCGGCGGTTCGATTCCGTCCTGAGCCATCTACAAAAAGTACTGCGATGACTTTGACTCTCGTAGTACTTTTTTATTATGGTTTTGTAACAGTAATGTAACAAAAATCTACAAAATTCCACTTTTTCCTTCTGTAAGAATATTTCCCCTCTGTGTCCTTATCCCTAGGTATAGTAAGGGTTTTCACGTGAAACTCATCAAAATGGTTCATTGGATATGCGGGTAATTATACAGTTTTATTACAATCAAGATACTTTTCCCCGTATTTCGTCGAATTATGGTAAATTAGTAAAGTACAAATTTACAAGAATATTTACTAAAATTAGGCATAATGAACGACCAACACAGTGATTTTTGCTTTTTAGTTTACAGGAGGCAAGACAATGAAGTTTGGAGAACGCTTATTACCCAATTTAGAAAAATATAAGAGCCGCTCATCTCAATTAATGAAGAAGGCAGCGATCACCGCACTTGCTCTTTCAACTCTTACATTATCATCTGTTTCTGCAGAGGATTCATCGGATAAAGAGCTGCAGACCATTTATCATGTTTATATAAACAGTCAATATGTTGGTGCAGTGACCAATCAGGACGAAGTGGAGAACATGCTTGAAGATAAGCTTGAGGATGCGGAAAAGAAGTATGCTAATTATCAAGTCACCTGGAATAATGACATCACATACATACCTGAGAATGTTTTTACGTCAAAAACAAATAATCAGGAAGTTATAAATCGTATCACGAAGACTATGGCTGTTGAAGCGAATGCTTATGCATTGGTTGTCGACGACAAGCCGGTAGCCTATGTAAAAGACAAAGAAGCTGCTGACGAAACGTTGAAAAAGATCAAGTTAAAATATGTTTCTGAAGACGAACTGAAAGATTTAGAAGCGCGCAAAAAGGATTCTCATTCTTCTCTACCCGCATTAAAGAAAAATGAAACACGTTTATTGGATGTTTCATTTAAAGAAAATGTGGATGCTGAAAATGCGAAGGCAGATCCAAAAGAAATCATTTCTTCAGACGAGGCTGTCAGTCTTCTGCTTAAAGGGAATTTGGAAGAGAAGAAGTATAAAGTCGTGGAAGGCGATGTTCTTGGTTCAATTGCTGAGGACCATAAATTGACGACTGCCGAACTTTTAAAGCTTAACCCTGAAATGGATGAAGAGGGTGCTTTAAAAATTGGGTCAGAATTGAAAGTAACAGTGAATAAGCCGTTTATTCATACGGTCGTAAAAAAAGAAGTAAATAAGATAGAAAAAATTGACTATGATAAGAAAGTTGTTGAAGATTCTTCCATGAATAAAGGCGATACGAAAGTGAAGCAGGAAGGCGAAGATGGGGAGAAATCAGTTACCTTCGTTTCAACAGAAGTAAACGGATCTCAAACCGAGAAGAAGGTTACTGAAGAAAAGGAATTAAAAAAACCTGTTAAATATATCGTCATCAAAGGAACGAAAGAAACTCCTTCACGCGGATCAGGCAGCTTTGCGTGGCCGACAAACGGAGGTTATATTTCTTCAAAGCAGGGTCCTCGCTGGGGTAAAGTGCACAAAGGGATCGACATTGCCCGTCCAAGTGACAAGACAATCAAATCTGTCGATAACGGGGTTGTCGTTTCTGCCGGCTGGGATGACGGCGGCTATGGTAATAAAGTCGTAATCGATCACCAAAATGGCTATAAAACGATTTATGCTCACCTGGATTCTATCTCTGTATCCGCTGGTCAAACGA
>NZ_JABMCR010000040.1 GCF_013179555.1 Bacillus haikouensis | reverse complement strand
CCACCAGCCTCTGAGCAAAGCCCTTACGCTTTTCTAATAAGCTACTTTTCCCGCAGGAGTCTTCGTCTTGCACTCCAATCAACCGCTGGAAAGAGCTAAAATCTAAATGTACATTAAACAAAATAAAAACCCGAACTAATTTGCTTGTAAGAAGGCAAATTAGTTCGGGTTTTACTTAGACTAAAACACTTTTGTCCCACCCTCTTTTTTATCTTGGTGCATTTTCTTCTTTCATCATTGAAACGAGTTTTTTTGAAACTGAGAGAAGGATCAGTCCCAATATTATCGCCACCGCTCCGATGGTAGCAAATATCTCCAAATATCCCAAAGTAGCCGTTAATGATGCCAGTTGGCCGGCAAGGAGACTCGCGACCCCGATAGCGGCCATCCATACCCCCATCAAGAGTGAAGCGATTTTCACCGGAGCGACTTTACTGACGAGCGAAAGCCCTACCGGAGATAAGAACAATTCACCCAGAGTATGAAAAAGATATGTGAATATGATGAACATTATATTTGCACGGGTGACAATGTTTTGTTCGTCGGATCCTGTCTGAAGGACGGCGGGTATCAAAATCATGAACCCAAGTCCAAGGAGGATCATTCCGAATGCCATCTTTGTGGTCATGTTCAAATCTCCACGTTTAGATTTGGAAAGTTTCAACCATACACCTGATAGAATTGGGGCAAGCAGGATGATAAACAATGGATTGACCGACTGAAACCAGGCTACTGGAATTGTATAGCCGAATATCTCTCTGTCGATAAAGTTCTTTGTATATAATGTGAAAGAACTGCCCGCCTGCTCAAACCCCGCCCAAAAGAATACCACGAAACAAGCGAGTATCAATATTGCCCGCGTACGCTGTTTTTCTTTTGGAGATAAAGGGACATTCTGATTTTCGTTGGATTCTCGTGCCAATTGTTTATTTGGTTTCACTCCTACATTTCCTAAGTACCTTTTGCTGAACGCACTGAATATCAATTGTCCTGTAATCATGCCCAATGAGGAAGCGAGAAACGCCCACTTAAATCCATAATGCAGCGTCCCATCAGTAAGAGGCCTTAAAAAAAGATCTTCAGCAAGGAACCCTGCTATTAATGGGGCAAAAAAGGCCCCTAAATTTATCCCCATATAAAAAATGGTAAAAGCTGCATCTTTGCGTTTGTCATTTCTTGGATACAGTTCACCTACAAGGGTTGAAATATTTGGCTTGAAAAAGCCGTTTCCAAGAACCAATAATGCCAAGCCAATGTATAGGCCTGTCTGAGAATGGGTGAGGAAAATGGTGAAATCCCCGCACGCCATTGTTATGCCGCCGATGGTGATGGCTTTTCTTAATCCGATATACCTGTCGGTCAACCAGCCGCCCAGTATAGGGGTGAAATAGACGGCTCCCGTATAAAGGCCGTATATCGATAACGCTTTAGCGGGCTCGACACCGAGACCGCCGCTCACAAAGGCAGTCGTTAAATACAGTACCAGAAGAGCCCTCATTCCATAATAACTGTACCTCTCCCAAAGCTCAGTAAAGAATAATAGATAGAGCCCTTTAGGGTGTTTTTTTCCTTGAGGTAATGAATCCAGCGTTGAAGAATTCACTATTGAATCACTCCCACTCATTATATTTCCCGATCATAAACTATATCGTTTGTTGTTTGCAGCAAAAATATGTTGTATCAGGAAAGGTTTTTCAGCGCAGGAGGTCATAATGTTTGAAAAGTGTAATATTCCATTGTCGAAAAGCTTCATTTGTAGAACAGGGATGCATGACGATATAATAAAGAAAGGGAGGGAGTCATTATGAGTACATATCCAGATACAAATAAAACGATTCAATTAATTAAAGAGCTTGTTGAAATCCCAAGTCCATCCGGTAACACAGATAAAATCATAAATTTCGTCGAAGAATATCTTTCAGATCTGAGTGTTGATATGAGAAGGAACCGAAAAGGTGCTCTTATCATCACCATCCCGGGGGAGAATACGCAAAGTCAACGTATGCTCACAGCACATGTGGATGCCTTAGGTGCTATGGTCAAAGAAATCAAAGCAGATGGTCGACTCAGACTTTCTATGATCGGAGGATTCAGATGGAACGCGGTTGAAGGTGAATATTGCCAAATTGAGACTTCCAGCGGCAAAATCTACAGCGGGACGATCCTCATGCATCAAACCTCCGTGCATGTTTATAAAAATGCAGGAGAAGCAAAGCGTGATGAAACAAATATCGAAGTCCGCATCGATGAAAAAGTAACAAACGCAAGAGAAGTAAGAGAACTCGGTATCGAAGTTGGAGACTTTGTTTCTTTCGATCCACGCGCCGAATTCACAGAAAGCGGATACATCAAATCCCGCCACCTGGATGATAAGGCAAGTGTCGGAATGCTGCTTGAATTAATCAGGCAAATACAGTCTCAAAGCGTTGTGCTTCCCTATACAACACACTTTCTTATCTCCAACAACGAAGAAATCGGCTACGGGGGCAATTCCAATATTCCGCCGGAAACAGTCGAATATCTGGCGGTGGATATGGGAGCAATCGGGGATGGTCAATGTACAGATGAATATACAGTATCAATTTGCGCGAAGGATTCGAGCGGACCGTATCACTACGGATTAAGAAAACATCTCGTTCAATTGGCAGAAGATAATGGGATAGACTATAAAGTGGACATCTATCCTTATTATGGATCTGACGCATCCGCGGCTATCAGGGCAGGATTTGATATCGTACACGGCCTGATCGGGGCAGGGATTGATGCTTCCCACGCCTATGAACGTACGCACGAATCGTCCATCTTTCATACCGAAAAACTGCTTTGGCACTATGTCCAATCCAAAATGGTAATGGAGTAATCATGTAAGTCTTCCTTATGGCTGAATTTTGCCGCAAGGAAGACTTTTTGTTTTAACCAGATCTCTAACGGGAAGAACTGAGATAAGTGGAAAATGAATCTTAGTCAATTTAGGAGGTATTTCTCTTATCAAAGTGAAAGTCATAAGGTAAAATAGAAATAATATCATAATAAGAATTAATGTGAGGGTCCGAAAGATGAATACATACAACCTTTTAGAAAGTATTAAATTAAAAACTGTATATGGAGAATTACCTTCCAAGGTGAAAGACATTTATGTCGATTCAAGAAAAGTAACCGAAGGAGGCGTATTTGTCTGTACAAGAGGCTACACGGTGGATGGCCATGATTATGCCGGAAAAGCAGTGGAGAGCGGAGCAAGACTGGTCATCGCAGAAAAACAGCTTGATATTGATTTGGATAAAGCTGCTTTGGTAGTGGTGAAAGATTCCTTTAAGGCTCTGGCACAGCTTTCGAATAAGTATTATGATTATCCTTCCAAAAAGCTTAATGTGTTCGGAGTCACAGGGACAAATGGAAAAACCACTGTTACGAACCTGATTCATTCGATGTTAAAAAAAGATCATCAAAAAGCAGCGCTTTCAGGAACAATCGGTTTCAATTTGGACGGTGAACTCCTGCCTAGTGAAAATACCACATGTGATAATTTAACCAACCAGCAAATGTTGAACCTGGCAGTCGAGAAAGACATTCAGAATTTCATCCTTGAGGTGTCATCTCATGGACTGAGCCTCGGAAGACTCTGGGGAATAGACTTTGATGTGGTTGCATTTACAAATCTTAGCCATGATCACTTGGATTACCATGAAACGATGGAACATTACGGGTACGCTAAAGGATTATTGTTCTCCCAATTAGGCCAGGACCTTGAGAACCCTAAATACGTGATTTTAAATGCGGATGACGAATGGTATAATCGATATCATTATATGACGCCTCATGAAGTTATCAGTTATTCACTGGAGGCAAAGGCTGACTTTAGAGCAGACAGAATCAAATATGATAACGATAAAACTTCATTCACCCTGCATTCTCCAGAAGGTTCTTTCGAGGTGGAAATGAAGCTGCTTGGAAAGTTCAATGTATATAACATTCTCACTGCAATGGCTTGCTTATATGCCCGGGGAATGGAAGTGGAGAAACTAGTAGGGATTGTAAGGGAACTGCCTCCTGTCAGCGGAAGAATGGAAAAAGTGGAAATGGACGCCCCATTATCCGTTTATATCGACTATGCTCACACACCAGATGCTATAGAAAAAGCTATAGAGTCGGTGCTTCCGTTCAAACAGAACAAAATTATCTTCCTCGTGGGTACAGGCGGAAACAGAGATAAATCAAAGCGTCCGACAATGGCTGAAAAAGCTTCACTTGCAGACTACGTCATTTTGACTACAGATGATCCGCGCTATGAGGAGTATGACAGCATTCTGAATGATCTTGAAAAAGGAATGAAGCATGACCAATATGCTTTGATCGGCGATCGTGCAGAAGCCGTCAAACATGCTGTCGAGATAAGTGAACCTGGGGACATCATTATTTTCGCTGGTAAAGGACATGAAGATTATCAAATCGTCGAAAACACAAAGTATCCTCACAGCGATAAACACATTGCAATAGAACAAAGCAAAATAAAATATATAACAGCAAAGTAAATAAGCTGCAAAAAAGGAGATGGCGAATGGCCATCTCCTTTTTAAATTAAACAATTAATTTTAGAATTAAATAAACATACCTGCGATTGCAGCACTTAGTAATGATGCGAGAGCTCCGGCAATTACTGCTTTAATTCCGAGACGGGCAATGTCACCTCTGCGGTTAGGTGCGAGATTACCAAGCCCCCCGAGCAGAATACCCAATGATGATAGATTGGCAAATCCGCAAAGTGCAAATGAAATGATGGCAACTGTCTTATCTGACAGGTTTCCGATTTCAGGTGCAAAAGCTGAATAAGCAACAAATTCATTAATAACGAGTTTTTGACCGATAAAGTTACCAGCCATCACAGCTTCACTCCAAGGTACTCCGATAGCAAATGCAAGTGGAGCGAATGCATAACCTAAGATCAGCTCAAGTGATAAATTCTCTACTCCGAACCATCCTCCGATACCACCTAAAATTCCATTGATCAATGCAACCAATGCAATGAATGCCAGTAGCATTGCACCAATATTCAATGCTAATTGCAGACCAACGCTTGCACCGTTGGCAGCTGCATCGATCACGTTGGTTGATTCAGAATCCGCTTCCATATCGAATTCTTTAGGTTCAGGCGTATTGTCTGTTTCAGGAACAAATAATTTCGCAATAACAAGTCCCGCAGGTGCTGCCATGAAACTCGCAGCAAGCAGGAATTCTAGAGGGACACCAAGCAATGAATAGCCGATTAATACAGAACCTGCGACAGAAGCAAGTCCACCGGTCATGACAGCAAATAATTCTGATTCTGTCATTTTTGCCAGATAGGGACGAACGACTAAAGGAGCTTCAGTTTGACCTACAAAAATATTCGCAGCTGCTGACAAAGACTCTGCTTTTCTTGTACCAAGAAGTTTTGATAGTCCTCCGCCAAGGATTTTAATAAAGAACTGCATAACTTTTAGATAATATAGTACAGAAATTAAAGCTGAGAAAAAGATAACAACAGGCAGTACATTTAACGCAAAGACAAATGCTATATTCGACTCTTTTGTATATAATCCTCCGAATAGGAACTCAATCCCTTCGTTTGAGTAGTTAATGATCTGATTAACTCCCATTGTCAATGCTTCTAATCCATTTTGACCCCAAGGAGTCTTAAGAACTAGAAAAGCAAATAATAATTGGATAGCAAGGCCGCCAAGAACCGTCCTGAAATTAATACTCTTTTTATTGGAAGAGAATAGGAAAGCGATTCCAAGAACAACCAATATACCCGCAATACCCCATAAATAATGCATTCTTTTCACCTCATAAATAGTAAAGTAACTAACTTGATGCTTTCGGTTTTTTATTTTACAATTCTTTCAGAAGTCTGACAACCTACAATTACACGTTTATGACATGTTTTTTACAAAGTTGTACGGACAAGTTCGTCATTAGTATGCTCTACTACAGCGTTTTCATGAAAGGGGATTCAAAAATGAAAATAAGAAAAAATTTTTTGGAAGGCTTGGAACAAAAAGTATATATTCACGAAAATAAAAAGGAAGAGTTGATTTTAGTAGCGATTCCTGACATTGAATGGAGTTATTCATTTACATATGATGCAGCAGACATTCGAAATAAGTTACTTCTTTCCTTGAAAGTGCGGGTTACTGAAGAAACAGCGGAATTGGTAAGCAGAAGAATACTGCAGTGGACGAGGGAAATGTAGGTATGGGAAGCTAATCCTTTACAGCGAGCCGCCTGCGCTTTATTTTATCCAGCTCCGGCGGCTAGACCCTCGAGGTCATAAGCTAAATGGTCCAAGAAGGCAAAAGTGCGCCTTCCTGGTCCATTCATCTTATGCTTGTCGGGTCTGGGCAAGCCGCCTGCGCTTTTATTTTATCCAGCTCCGGCGGCTAGACCCTCGAGGTCATAAGCTAAATGGTCAAGAAGGCAAAAGAGCGTCTTCCCGGTCCATTCATCTTATGCTTGTCGGGTCTGGGCAAGCCGCCTGCGCTTTATTTTATCCAGCTCCGGCGGCTAGACCCTCGAGGTCATAAGCTAAATGGTCCAAGAAGGCAAAAGTGCGCCTTCCTGGTCCATTCATCTTATGCTTGTCGGGTCTGGGCAAGCCGCCTGCGCTTTTATTTTATCCAGCTCCGGCGGCTAGACCCTCGAGGTCATAAGCTAAATGGTCAAGAAGGCAAAAGAGCGTCTTCCCGGTCCATTCATCTTATGCTTGTCGGGTCTGGGCAAGCCGCCTGCGCTTTATTTTATCCAGCTCCGGCGGCTAGACCCTCGAGGTCATAAGCTAAATGGTCCAAGAAGGCAAAAGAGCGCCTTCCCGGTCCATTCATCTTATGCTTGTCGGGTCTGGGCAAGCCGCCTGCGCTTTATTTTATCCAGCTCCGGCGGCTAGACCCTCGAGGTCATAAGCTAAATGGTCCAAGAAGGCAAAAGAGCGCCTTCCCGGTCCATTCATCTTATGCTTGTCGGGTCTGGGCAAGCCGCCTGCGCTTTTACTATTGCATCTTCATATAAGAAAGAATATGATGGGAAAGAAGACTGACGAGAAAGGAATTTATGAATGAAAAAAGACTTTAAAGAAGAGGTTCAGTCACGAAGAACCTTTGCTATTATATCTCACCCTGATGCAGGGAAAACAACGTTAACAGAGCAGTTGTTATTGTTTGGCGGGGCAATTCGTGCTGCTGGAACGGTAAAAGGTAAGAAGACCGGGAAGTTTGCGACTTCCGACTGGATGGAAATTGAAAAGCAAAGAGGGATTTCTGTTACATCTTCCGTGATGGCATTCGATTATGAAGATTATCGTGTAAACATATTGGATACACCCGGACACCAGGATTTCTCTGAAGATACGTATCGGACATTGATGGCAGTTGACAGTGCCGTCATGATCATCGACTCCGCTAAAGGGATTGAAGCTCAGACATTGAAATTATTCAAGGTCTGCCGCATGAGGGGGATTCCGATCTTTACTTTCATCAACAAGATGGACCGTCAGGGGCGGGAACCGCTTGAATTGCTGGAAGAGCTGGAAGAAGTCCTGGGGATACAATCGTATCCAATGAATTGGCCGATCGGAATGGGGAAGGAATTCCTTGGGATCTACGATCGATTTCATAACCGGGTGGAGCAATTCCGCGTTGAAGATGAAAACCGGTTCATTCCCCTTAATGGAGAAGGAGAAATCGATGGAGATCATTCACTGAAGGAAAGTAATCTATACAATCAAACATTGGAAGATGTTCTACTGCTTAATGAAGCAGGAAATGAATTCTCGAGGGAACGGATCGCAAATGGGGAACTCTCACCGGTATTTTTCGGAAGTGCTTTAACTAACTTTGGTGTACAGACATTCCTGGAGACTTACCTGCAGTTTGCACCGTCACCTCAGCCGAGGAATTCTGATGTTGGCGAAATAGATCCGACAAGTAATGAGTTCTCCGGTTTCATCTTTAAGATTCAGGCGAATATGAACCCGGCTCACCGTGATCGGATCGCCTTCCTCAGAATTTGTTCGGGACAGTTTGAAAGAGGAATGTCGGTCAACCTGCCCCGAATAGGCAAAAATATTAAACTGGCCCAGTCAACTCAATTCCTTGCAGATGACCGCAGTACAGTGAATGAAGCCGTCAGCGGGGACATTATCGGTATTTATGACACAGGTACGTATCAGATAGGTGATACTCTTACAGAAGGTAAAAAAGCCTTTCAATATGAAAAGTTACCACAGTTCACACCAGAATTATTTGTAAGAGTTACAGCTAAAAACGTTATGAAGCAGAAGCACTTTCAAAAAGGGATCCTTCAGCTTGTACAGGAAGGTGCTATCCAATATTACAAAACCCGCACGGAAGATGTAATTCTTGGGGCAGTTGGGCAACTTCAATTCGAAGTGTTCGAGCACCGGATGAAAAATGAGTACAATGTCGATGTCCGAATGGAACCTGTTGGTTCTAAAATTGCCAGATGGATTGAGAATGAGGAAGATGTGAAAGAGTCAATGTCAAGCTCCCGCAGTATGCTTGTGAAAGACCGGCATGAAAATCTCGTCTTCTTATTTGAAAATGATTTTGCGATGAGATGGTTCTCAGATAAACATCCTGACATCAAGTTGTACAGCTTGATGTAAATGCAAATAGTACGATTTAAGGCTGGGACAAAAGTTTTTAGTCTAAGAAAAACCCGAACTAATTTGCCTTATTATAAGCAAATTAGTTCGGGTATTTGTTTTGTTAAATATACATTTAGTTTTTAGCTCTTTCCAGCGGTTGCACGGAAATCATTAGCAGGTTTTAAGAACATACGCTGAATTGTTCGTCTTTATGTCGTGGTTTATTCGTTTTGTCCCAGCTTCTTATACATGTGGATTATTATTTTTATTATATTGACAATGTTCATCATCATGTTACAATGAATCTATTAAATCTTACTTTAGTGCATAAAAGCTGAAAAGCGTTTAAGTGTGAAAATAAATACATTGTCCTGGACAAATCAGTAGGATTTCTAATAGACAGCAACCAGAGACTAAGCGGCGGGTGGAAGCTTAGGTCAGAGAAAATCCGAATTACATTGTTCATTGAAATGTTTTTCGCCTTGATGAGAAGCGGCGGATTTCAATAAGGACAAACTTTTATGAAGCGGGGGCATTCTTTCTTCATTCAATCCAATGAATAGGAGTGAGGTTGAAGAGATGATTGCTCCAATTAGGGTGGTACCGCGGAGGAACTCTTCGTCCCTATCAGGGATTGAAGGGTTTTTTTATGCGCAAAATCCCCGATTCCATTTATTAATAACGATCATTATTTAAAGGAAGTGCTATCTTATGTTAAATATTAGTAAAGTTCATCAACCTAAATTGATTGAAGCGATTGTGGTACTGCTGATCGTTCTTGCGACGATCAGCATAAGCATCATTCGTTTTGAATCTGTTCCTCATATGCCGATTATCACGTCGTTATTTATTCTGATGATTTACGGTTTTCTCCGTAAAGTGAAATATAAAGATATAGAAGAGGGGATGATCGGAGGGGCGCAAGGCGGACTTGGTGCAGTACTATTATTCATCTTCATCGGCCTTCTTATCAGCAGCTGGTTAATAAGCGGCACGATTCCGACTTTGATGTTTTATGGGTTTGAATTTGTATCTCCGCATTATTTTTATGCAATTGCTTTTCTCCTGACCTCCTTAAGCGGGGTGATGGTCGGTAGTTCACTGACAACGGCAGCTACAATCGGGGTGGCGTTAATCGGGATTGGGGAGGCGATGGGACTTTCCATGGCCATCACTGCTGGAGCGATCGTTTCCGGGGCATTTTTTGGAGATAAAATGTCACCATTATCCGATACAACGAATCTTGCTTCCTCGATTGTAAAGGTAGATCTTTTTACACATATTCGAAACATGGCATGGACCACGATACCGGCATTCATCATTACGATTATTGTCTTCCTTCTCTTTTCGCCAGGTGAACAGGATATCAATCTATCAGAGCTTGAAGCACTTCAGGAAGGTTTGAGTCAGACGGGATTGGTTCATTGGTACAGTATCATCCCTGTCATCGCCCTCCTGCTGGTTATAGCGCTCAGAGTGCCGGCATTGCTTGCACTTGCCATTAATGTGGCCGTATCAATCGGAATTTCGATGCTCCACTTTTCCTGGGACGTAAAAGAGCTTTTAAGCATATTGTTTTCTGGATATACCTCCAAGACAGGAGTGGAAGCTGTTGATTCACTTTTAAGTCGAGGCGGTGTTGAAAGTATGATGTTTACGATTTCGTTAGTCATTCTATCTCTAAGTTTGGGAGGTTTGCTATTTAAACTTGGAATCATTCCTGCTATTCTTACTCGTGTATCTCTTGTCATCGGATCAGCAAAAAGATCCATTCTCACAGCGGCTCTCACTGCTATCGGGATAAACGTAGTAGTTGGTGAGCAGTATTTATCCATTCTTTTGACAGGCGAGGCGTTTCAAACTCAATTCAAGAAAATGGATCTGCATCCTAAGAACCTGTCAAGAACCCTTGAGGATGCAGGGACGGTGGTAAACCCGCTGGTACCTTGGAGTGTGTGCGGTATATTCTTGACGGATGTGCTGGGGGTTTCAACAATGGATTATCTTCCATTTGCCGTCTTTTGTATTGTATCTCCTCTAATTACGATTTTGTATGGATTTACGGGCTGGACGATCAAACAAGAAAAAAGTGAAGTGAAACACGCAATCAATTAACAAAATACCTCTTTAAAGACTGTTCCTCTATGAATAGAGCATTTACCGGAAAGGATAAATGTCTAATCAGGCTGGAACAGTCTTTATTGTGATGCTGTCTGAAAAGCTCTAAAGTGGCGGTGATATATATACTTCCCTGCCTGAATCATCGTGATATGAACAGCAGGTAATATAAATATATAATAGGAATCCTTTAAAGTGAGAATGCCCTGATTAACCATCAATATCTCAATCGTGAGTAAAAATACCAGCGACATGATTGTAAAAGGCAATTCTCTGCTGCGGAAGTAAATGATAAGGGAGTATAGGTAGGTTGCAAATAATAAATAGATACCATTCCCAATAATGTTGTTTTTCATTTCTACACTTGAAAAAGGAATAGGCAGCGAATACAAACCTAATAAACCTGAAAATATCCAGCCTGCCGTTTCAGAAAGTGCCATCATAACAAAAAATAAAGTGGCAAAATTGACATATTGAGATCTTTGTTCATGTAAAAATCTCCACCATATACGAGAGAGGATGACAGCTAAAATTAAAAATATAATCGTGTAGAATGATTTCCACCAATTATGTTCGTAAATATTTAAATGCAGGAAGAGTGTTTCAATCATATAGAACAGACCAATAATAAAGAGAGTCCACCTTGTATTTAAATGAAAGACTACAAGGGAAGTGATTGCAACAGGTACTGCGAGAGCTTGTGAAGTGATAGAGCCCGCAATACTGTCATTATACTCATTCGCCAATATATCGGGGTTATATTCATAGCTTTCTAAAATGATGAAAACGATAAATTCAAAAAAATAGCACAGTCCGCTTATAAAAAGCCAAAACAAAATGATTTGAGGGGATTTTTCTCTGTTTCTCATGATTGTATAACCCAGCAGGATTACACTGATGATACTTATTGACAAAAATGGAACCCAGTTTGGCATGTTTTTACTCCTTACTAAAGAATAAGCTTTAGTTTGCACAAACAAAAAGAGATTTATTTATTGGTGACCGAAGTGTGAACTTTTGAAAACAGGGATGTTTTATTATTGAAGGTTTATGTTGAAGGACTTATAGTTAAGCTAACTGCGTTTACCATACATACAAGTAGATTGAGAAGGGGGAGCAAAATCATTGAAAATCAGTGATTTTTCGATACGTCGTCCTGTTTTTACGATCGTGACGATGTTGTTAATCTTGATATTGGGAGGAGTGTCTCTCCTCAGAATTCCTTTAAAACTTATTCCCGATTTGAATCCTCCCGTGGGAGTTGTAGTGACGAATTACCCTGGAGCCAGTCCGGAAGAGGTAGTGGAGAAAGTTACAAAGCCGCTTGAAGAAAGCCTTTCTACGTTACCGGGAATGAAGAACATTCAATCGACATCCAGAGAAGGATCCAATTTTATTCTTCTTGAATTTTCATGGACAACGTCAATTGATGATATAGAAAACGATGTCCTTCAGCGGATGGATCAGGCCCCTTTACCTGATGGTGCACAGGAACCGAGGTTCTTAAAATTTGATCCTGCACAATTTCCAATCATTCAAGTTTCCTTAAGAGAAGAAGGGGAGATGGACAATCTTAAGCACCTCTCTGAGAAACTGAAATTGGAACTTACTCGTGTAGAAGGGGTTGCGAACGTAAATGTGTCCGGCTCTTTTAATGATGAGGTTGTCATCGAATTGAATCAACAGGCGTTAAAAGAGAATAGGCTGAAGCAGGCAGACATCGTCAATTCCATCAGGGCTAACAATGTGACATCACCGGGTGATACGATTGAAACAGATGGACAAACCTTGACTACCAGGGTCATAAGCCAATTGGAAAACGTGGATGAAATGAAGGGACTTATAGTTGGAACGAATCCTCAAACAGGCAAAAAAATCTCTCTTGATGAAATCTCAAGTGTTGAACGGAAGGAAGAGAGCACGAACACCTCCACACGGGCAAACCAGGAGCCTGCAGTTCTATTCAGCGTACTCCAGCAATCGGATGCGAATACGGCTTCGGTTTCAAAAGCATTTCAAAAAGAATTGGACAGGTTGTTGAAACAAGATCAATATAAATCAATCAAAGCCAATATCCTGTTTGATCAGGGAGATTATATTTCGAAAGCGATAGGCAATATAACCAATTCATTGTTGATTGGCGGAGCATTTGCCATGCTCGTACTCTTCTTGTTTCTGAAAAATGTGAAGAGTCCGTTGATTATAGGGGTGGCCATCCCGTACTCAGTCATTGTCACTTTCGTTCTCATGTTCTTTGCAGACTTTACTCTGAATATTATGACGCTAGGTGCCCTGGCGCTGGGAATCGGGATGCTGGTGGACAATGCCATTGTTGTTATTGAAAATATTTATAGGCATCTTTCTTTGGGAAAGGATGCAAGAACTGCAGCGAGTGAAGGGGCTAAGGAAGTTGGCGGAGCTATCACAGCATCCACTCTGACCACTGTCGCGGTCTTTCTACCCGTAGTGTTTATTTCAGGATTACTTGGAGAGTTATTTACTGAATTTGCACTGACCATTTCATTCAGTTTGATTGCTTCATTAGTTGTTGCACTGACTGTGATACCGATGCTTGCCAGCAGACTCTTAAAGAAG
Organism: Bacillus haikouensis; assembly: GCF_013179555.1. Taxonomy (GTDB): domain Bacteria; phylum Bacillota; class Bacilli; order Bacillales; family Bacillaceae_B; genus Rossellomorea; species Rossellomorea haikouensis_A. The sequence goes on along the minus strand of NZ_JABMCR010000040.1, from coordinate 8,682 downwards.
CCTAAAGGGAATCTCGAAGCTAAACGTCGACGTTCGAAGACACGTAAACGTTTCGTTCAAAGCATTAAATGGTCATTGCGCCACAGGGGTGTTGTACTAATTATAACCATAATCACTCTAGTAGCTGGAGGGTATGGACTTACGACTGTGGGCACTCAATTTCTACCTCCTACTGATGAGGGATTCTTTAATATGAGAGTAGAATTGGAAAATGGTTCATCAAAGGCAGAAACGGATAAAGTAGTAAAAGCGATCGAACAGAATTTAGAGAAACAGAAAGATGTCGCTGTGTTTGTCAGCCTGGTAGGAACTACCCAGGAGGAATCTTTCAGAGGTTCTGAAAAAGGAAATATAGCTGAAATCTATGTGAAAATGAAACCTCTTGAGCACAGGGGTCGATCCATCTTCGAATTTGCCGATGATATAAAACCGGAAATCGAGAAAGCTGCGCAAAAAGTGAATCATTCAGCTGAAGTTTCATTCAATCTGCAGTCGACTTCCGGGACGAGTCCTCAAACGTTAACGTTTAACATAAGGGATACCGATAAGGAACGACTGGATGATACAGTTGACCTTGTATACGAAAACCTGAAGGGTATGGAAGATGTAACAGCACTCGGAACAGACCAGATGGAAACAGTTAAGGAAATACAAATGGATGTAGACAAGGACGAGTCGTTAAAGCAGGGACTTGCCCCTGCGCAAATCGGATCAGCCGTACAAGACATCACAAGAGGGGTCATGGCCACACAGATTGTTACAAAAGAATCTGATGTACTGAGTGTCTATGTTAAGTACGACCGGAACATTACTGAGAATCTCGATTCGCTTAAAAAGCTTCTTATCCCTAATGGAAGGGGAGAGTATATAGCACTGGATTCTGTGGTGGATTTCAGCATTGAAGATGGACCGGTCAGCATCCAAAGAATGGATCAGCAGCATGCCGTGCAATTTGATTTGACTTATACATCGTCCACTAACCTGGGAACCATTTCAAAGGCTGTGGATGAAAAGATAGCGGAGCTGAATCTGCCGGATGCAACACAGGTATCCTTCAGCGGTGACAGAGAGCTGTTGGAGGATTCAATTGATGATATGGTGCTGGCACTGGGGCTTGCGATCATCCTTGTTTACTTGGTAATGGCTGCACAATTTGAATCGTTTAAATATCCTTTTGTCATCATGTTCACTGTTCCTCTGATGGTGATAGGGGTAGCTGCTGCCCTTACAATTACCAGGACGCCGATTAGTATCTCTGCAATCATTGGAGTAATTGTACTGGCTGGTATCGTGGTTAATAATGCCATTGTCATTGTAGACTATATCAATCAACGCAAAGAAACGGCCGAGAACAGTTTTGAAGCGATCGTCGAAGCAGTTCAAGACCGTACACGCCCAATTCTGATGACCGCTCTCACCACCATTCTAGGTCTGCTTCCATTGGCTCTTGGAATAGGCGAGGGGACAGAAATCAATCAGCCTATGGGTATAGCTGTTATCGGAGGGCTTGTCAGCAGTACATTATTGACCATTTATGTAATTCCTGTTGTATACAGTTTCTTTGATAAAGAAACAAGGCGTATGAAAAGAAAGAAAAGATACACTTATAAATTTTAATTAAAGGTTACCCGGGGCAGATACTGCTTTGGGTAATTTTTTAATCTTCAATCTTTATGTTCCTGATTGTTGCAGGAAAATAGTAATGATTTGGCCAACAAGAATCTTAAAAAAGAAACACTCGTAATAATTAGGAGGATAATGGCAAAAATAAGCGGAGATACATCTCGAGGAGGACTATCAAGATGTCACAATCCCTTAATATACATAAAAGCAGACTGACATATACTTTTATATGCATTTCCCTCAGAAAGGGTAATCTATCTCTAATTAAAAGAGGATATCTATGAAGAAATCCATAACAAAAACAGAAGGGATTCTTTGGAGTATTGCCCTGCCGGGGTTTCCACAACTATTGGCAGGCCATTGGTTTAAGGGAACGTTATTTGTACTTCTTGAAATCATCATTAATGTCCAGAGCGATTTTAATCAGGCGATCATGTATAGTTTCTTAGGAAAAACACATTTGGCTGCAAGTACGATTGACTATCAGTGGCTGATGTTTTATCCATGTCTTTATATGTTTGCGATGTGGGACGCATATAAAATTGCTCTAAAAAAACAAGAAGATTATGCTTATCTGCCTTTTGTACTGTCTGCCTACTTTGTCACAGTCGGCCTTATGTATTCACCCAAGGTATATTTATTCGGAAAATTCATCGGGCCCATCTTTTTTCCAATGATGTGCGTGATACCCGGTGTTTTTTTGGGGTTAGCACTTCGATCATTCCTGTTGAAGTATCGGTAAGGCTGAATTCTTTACGGATTCGTGTCAATAAGATAAAATAATACTATACAATATACGTTTTCTTTTTGACAAAGGGGAGTAGCTATGGGCTTCGGCCTAAACAAAGTCGTCAATTCATGGATTTTTCCATCGGCTTTGTTGGCATATGTTGGATGCTAAGCAAGACCTTTGCCTTAATAGGCAAGGGTCTTTTTTGTTTTTATTAATTTCCTTGCCTATTGGAAAACTAATAGTGAAAACAGGAGGGACTTTATAAATGGATGCATCAATGTTTCTGGAGTACGGATGGGTACTTCTCATTCTTGTCGGTCTCGAGGGGATCTTAGCAGCAGATAATGCCGTGGTCATGGCAGTGATGGTTAAGCATTTACCAGCAGAGCAAAGGAAGAAAGCTCTGTTTTATGGATTATTTGGAGCATTTTTATTCAGATTCCTTGCTCTTTTCATGATTTCTTTCTTGGTCGATGTGTGGCAGGTACAAGCGATAGGTGCACTTTACCTTTTCTATGTTTCCATTCATCATTTTATTAAAAAGAAAAAAGATAAAGGAGTGGTGGAAGGAGAACCAGCCAATGCAGAAGGGTCGGGCTTCTGGACTACAGTGCTGAAAGTGGAGCTGGCTGATATTGCGTTCGCTGTAGATTCAATGTTGGCAGCGGTAGCACTTGCAGTCACTCTCCAGCCAACGGGCTGGTTTCAAATAGGAGGAATAGACGGCGGTCAATTTATCGTCATGTTCCTTGGTGGAGTTATCGGCCTCGTTATAATGCGGTTTGCTGCAACTTGGTTCGTTAAATTGCTTGAAAAATATCCTACACTTGAGTCAACAGCGTTCTTGATTGTTGGATGGGTCGGTGTAAAGTTGGCAGTGTTTACTTTGGCACATCCAGCAGTAGCAATACTGGATCAGCATTTTCCCGAATCAAAAGGCTGGAAAGCTGTTTTTTGGAGCGTTCTTATCCTTCTGGCAGTTGGAGGGTATGTATTATCAAAAAAGAAAGCAAAGAATACAAATGAACAAGAATTGGAAACTGAATAATGATATAGCCCAGAAAGCTGGTGGTGCGTTCATTCGTATCATCAGCTATTTTATTTCATTTCTGCACTTTCACTGTATGATGAAAAAATTCATCTGTCGCTTTAGTGGAATTTTTCATCTTTTATATTTCATACCCCCTCAAAAAAAAACTCACAAACGTAATTCATTTAATGAGCGATCGCTACAAAAAAATCTGGGGTGCTACATATGACAAAACAAAAACAATTAACAATCATGAAATCTACACTGGCTGTATTACTTGCTGGGTCTGTTACATTTTCTGGGACTTCTGTTTTTGCAAATTCAGATGGCAAAACATTTGACTCTGTAAAAATGGAAGAGCAGGAAGCGTCTGTAAACACAAATGTACAGGTGAATGATGAAGCAACAATTGATTCGGTAAAAAATGAAATAGACAAGTTGGAAGAATCCACTGCTGCTCCATCAATAGTACCTGGTGATTTCTTTTATTTTGCAAAGCTTGCGTTAGAAAAAGTCAAGCTTGCTTTTACACTGGACGAAAGCAAGGAAGCAAAATTAATTGCAGTTTACGCAGCTGAGCGTTTAGCTGAAGCAGAAGCTTTATTTCAAGCGGGACAAGAGGAGAAATCTGTCGAAGCTATTCAAAAGGCAATTGAAATGATGAACTCATTTGAAGATAAAATGGCTGAAGAGGCCGTAAAAGAAGATGCTGCAGATCAGCCTGCAGATGATGCTGACCCAGCAGAAACAGATGCCAATCATGACTCTGATACTGATGCAGATATATCAAAAGAAGAAACTGCTGATGGAACAACAAGTGATGAGAAGGCTATAAAAGAAATAAAAGAGATGATGTCTGAAAACATCGCAGCTTTAAGTTCAGCATTAGAAAGAGTGAAAAATCCTAAGGCAAAAGCCGCTCTGCAAAAGAATATTGATAAGAGTTACGCAAAATTAGCTGAGAAGCTTGCTAAACATAAAGAAAAGTTGGTACAACAAGAGGAAGAAAAAGATGAAACAAAAGAATCTGGAGAAGAAGCAGCGGAATCAGTAACTGAAGTAACCGCTGATTCTTCAAGCGATGAAGGAAATACAACGATTCCAGCAGTAGATAAGCCAGCTGAAGGCGCAGAAGAAACTGAAACAGCAACGGAAACAGTTCCAGTCAAAAATCAACTGAATAAACAAGAAGTGAAAGAAGAACGTAAAGCAGTTCAACAACAGGCGAAAGAACAGCGTGAAGAGAAAAAACAAGAAGCAAGAGAGAAGCATGATAAGAAGAAAGAAGAAAGGGAGCAAGCTCATCAAAAAGAGAGAAAAGAGCACAGAAGCCAAAAGGAGAATCATGACAGTAAGGGTAACGGTCATAAAGAGAGTAGCGGGCAAAAAGGGAATGGTCATAACGGGAACGGACGTAACTAATTTTGCATCTTCAATAAAAAGAATGAATCATCTTACCGGATGAAAGATGCTAAATCATCAGTCAGAAGGGGAAAACTAAGGCGGCTTTCACTGTAGTGTAGTAAACTAAGGGGACTTAGTGGAAACATTCGGGGATGGATGCGGCTTTAGGAAACCCCTTCCTCTCTATTTTCCATTGAAAAATGGCAGCTTATTAGTATAATAGTTTGCAGAATGGGGTGAGACTGATGCAGAATGTATTATTATTTTTGATGACGAAAAAAAAGAAGCAGCCAGCTCTAGAAGAGTTGGCCATTGATATCCAACATGGTGATGAGCAGCTGCTTAATAAGGTTATAGATGATTATAAGCCATTTATCAAAAAAACCGTTTCTTCAGTTTGCAAACGGTATATATATGAAAGCGATGATGAATTCAGCATCGGTCTTATCGCTTTTCATGATGCTATCTTTAAATATAATAACGAACGAGGTTCTTCCATAATAAGTTTTGCCGAAGTCATTATTAAACGCAAGGTCATCGATTATATCCGGAAAAACGGGAAGATTCAGGATATCAGTATTGATCGGAATCTCGTGGGAGATGAGGACGATACAGCAGCTTTGACAATCGAACAGGTCGTTTCTGTTGAAGAATACGCGAAGCAGGAAGACAGCTTGAAAAGAAGAGAAGAGATCATTGACTTTCAAGACCAGCTGTCCCTTTATAATCTTTCATTTATAGATTTAGTCGAGCAATCTCCAAAACATGAGGATGCCAGACTTAATGCGATAGAAATTGCCAAAAAAGTTGTCACGTCGAATGAATTAATGAATTACTTAATGGAGAAAAAACGTTTACCTATAAAAAAAATAGAAAAACAGGTAAATGTGAGCAGAAAAACAATCGAGAGAAATAGAAAATACATCATTGCCATATCCCTTATCTTGATTGGAAATTATGTGTATTTAAAGGATTACTTAAAAGGGCGGTTAGATATATGAGTAAAGGGATCATTATGGAAATCAGACGTGATGTTCTTATTATGATGACGCCGGATGGACAGTTTGTGAATGGAAAAAAGAAGCCAAATCAGCAATATGTTATCGGTGAAGAAATTCCTTTCTTTCCAGAAATGAAAGAAAGCAGGGTAAAAGTGAAGAGAAACTGGAAGACAGCTGCCTCCATTCTTTCTGCAGCCGTCCTCATGCTTACACTATTTTCTGCATCTCTTTTACAGAGTAATAAAGCATACGCCTATGTCTCGGTGGATATTAATCCCAGTCTTGAGCTTACGTTAAACAGGGATCAACAAGTCCTCGAGATAACTCCATATAATGAAGATGGGGAAATTCTAATACAAAAATTAGAACATTGGGAAAAAGATAAAGTAAGTGAAGTGGCCGAAGAGATCCTGCGTATGAGCGCAAAACTTGGCTATTTGAAAAACGATCAGAATGTGTGGATTACATCGACTTTCACAAATCATGCTGCAACTGAAACGCACTCTGCTCTGCTTAAGGATTTGAATAAGTTTGTAAAACTGTATAATGATCTCCATAGTGCAAAAATCATCATGAATGAAACAACCGAGGATTTGAGGGATGAGGCGGTTAAAAAAGGAGTAACAGCAGGAACTCTTTTAAAAGAAAACGAGGTTATAGCCAATCCAGCTGAGAATAAAGAAAAAAAGCCTTCAAAAGATACGAGTGAAGAGAAAAAGGCAACCGTTCCAGCTGCATCCAATGATGATGGAAATCCACATCCTTCTAAACACGGTGAAAAAAAGCAGAAAGCCCCGACCGGTCTGGAACAAGATAACAAAGCAGGAAACAATGAGAAAAGGAATAATGGCATGAAAGACCGAAGCCGTGGAGAGAATAAAGACAGTGAAAAATTCAAGGGTAACAATGGATCACATCAGGAAGAAAATCAATCTGATAATCGGTCCCACCCTGCGAAGAATGAAAAAGATAATTCAAGGAATAAATCCAACGGGCACGAAGGCAGATCAAACCATCATGATAATAAACCGAACAATCAACAAAAAAATGGAAATGAAGGTAAAGGTGAAAAGGAAAAAAATCACTGATGATTTTCATTGCTGAGGGTTGCTGAATATGCATAATGGAAAAGGCTCATTCATTCTCGAATGAGCCTTTGCTTTGTATGTATAATAGCCAGCCGGCAATTGCCGGCTGAACATAGCCATTATTATTATTTAGTTTGTCCGCCTGAAAGCTGTGATTGGGCTTGCTTTACAAGTCGTTTCGTAATTTCTCCTCCAACTGAACCGTTAGAACGGGAAACAGTGTCAGACCCAAGTGTCACACCAAATTCCTGAGCGATTTCATATTTCACTTGATCAAGATATTGTTCAACACCCGGTACTAGTAGTTTATTGCTGCTTCTAGCCATATTGAGTACCTCCTTTTCTAATGAAACGTGAAGCTTAATTGCTTCCGTATGAATAGTATTTGTTAATTACATACCATCATAAGTGGAAATATTTTATACCGTTCAGTTAATCGAATAAGAAACGGTTTAAGCTTTCAGCATGAAAGAAAGAATAAAATAAAGGGAATCCTCCTTTTTTCCTTTCTTTCCATGCGCATTTTATTTAAGATAGATAAGGTAAATGATTATTGTCTTTGAAAGGGAAGTACATATGTGGTTAACATTTCGCTCTAAACTAAATAAGTTAACACCTGCACAAGTGATCGTATCCTATTATCTGCTTGCCGTAACGGTGGCAACGATATTATTAAGTCTCCCAGTGGCACATAAGCCGGATGTAAATTGGAATTTTATAGACGCTTTATTTACTTCTGTAAGTGCAGTTAGTGTTACAGGACTGACTGTGGTGAGTACAGCCGATACTTTCAGCACTACGGGTATTTTCCTTTTGATATTCGTCCTTCAGTTTGGGGGAATTGGTGTAATGGCAGTCGGAACGTTCTTTTGGCTGCTTGTTGGGAAGAAAATCGGATTAAAGGAACGTCAATTGATCATGACGGATCAAAATCAAACCAATTTATCCGGGTTGGTTAATTTGCTTAAGCAAATTTTACTCCTGATCATCATAATTGAAATAATCGGGGGACTTACACTCGGGGTGTATTTCTTAAGTTATTATTCTACCTGGCAAGAAGCTTTTATTCATGGATTGTTTGCGTCTGTAAGTGCTACGACCAACGCAGGGTTCGATATTACGGGACAGTCACTTATCCCGTTTAAACATGACTATTTTGTTCAATTCATCACGATTATCCTGATTACGATGGGAGCCATTGGATTCCCTGTGCTCATAGAAACAAAGGACTTCCTGATGAATAGTAAAAGACGCAAGCACCATTTCTCTCTCTTTACGAAAATAACGACCCTGACGTTTGGATGTCTATTAGTGTTCGGAACGTTGATGATTATCATCCTTGAATATAAACATTTCTTCAGCGGAATGGTATGGCATGAATCATTCTTTTATGCTTTGTTTCAATCGGCCTCTACAAGAAGCGGGGGTCTTGCTACGATGAATGTTGCGGAGTTCTCAACTTCAACTTTATTAGTGTTGAGCGGTCTGATGTTCATAGGTGCCTCCCCGAGTTCTGTAGGAGGAGGTATAAGGACAACTACCTTCGCCCTTAACCTATTATTCCTCTTCCATTTCGCGAGAGGGAATCAGACTATAAAGATATTCAGAAGGGAGATTCACGAGCAGGATATCATAAAATCTCTTGTCGTGACGATTGTGGCAACACTCATATGTTTTACATCCGTAATTATCTTGTCATTGTCAGAAAGCCACTCATTAATAGAGATCATCTTTGAAGTTACTTCAGCGTTTGGAACAACAGGATTATCTTTGGGGATTACATCGGAACTTTCTACAATCGGA
>NZ_JABMCR010000004.1 GCF_013179555.1 Bacillus haikouensis | reverse complement strand
AAAGAGCTCGGCAAACTTCTTTCAAAGGATTTTCATATCATTCTGTTAGGACGGACAAAAGAAAATCTTGAGGAAGCTGCTAATGAAATTGAACATTCAGGGGGCGTAGTCTCATTCGCATCGCTTGATGTCAGGTCATCTGTGGAAATAGAGCAGGTCACGTCTACCGAAATGCTTCAGGATGGTATTGGTCTATTGGTACATAACGCCGGGGTAGGCTACTTTGGCCCGCTGACTGAATCGAAAGATGAACAACTTGAAACAATGTTTGAAACAAATGTGCTTGGTCCGATCCGTTTAACCAAAGCTATTTTGCCACAATTGGAAAAAGGACACTCCACTATCCTCAATATCATTTCCACTGCTGGCCTAAGGGGAAAGAAGAATGAATCGCTTTATGTTGCGAGTAAGTTCGCACTCAGAGGGTTCGGTGAAAGCCTTCAGAAGGAGTATGAAGACTCCGGTTTAAGGGTGGTCAATGCTTATATGGGAGGCATGAATACACCATTCTGGAATGAGAGCGATCATATAAGCGACCGTTCACGATTACGTTCTCCCAGAGAAGTTGCAGAAATTATTGTAAAAGAATACCAATCAATCGAAGAAATCGTCATTGATTCAAAAAAATAAACGTAAAAAGGTCGGGGCAGAACCCTCGACCTTTTTTCAGCCGCGCTATGGAGCAAATGGAAAAAACATAAAAGCCACGAAAAAAATCATTAATGAAACAATAAAAACAGCTGACAGGTCAATGATGATCAGCAGAGCAATCCACACCCATCTGATACCTTCAGTTTGTTTCTTATACCACCATATGCAGCGGATATTCACCAGGGTCAAGAAGAGTACTATGCCGAAAAAAAAGAAAGGGACCACCCATTCACCAAGTGTCTCTGCATGTCCTTGGTTTCTCCATTCAATGTTGTTCATTGAATAAAATCCGGTTTGCAATTTGATCGCTATTTCCCCGATTACAAACGTGAGCCCGATCGCTGTCACGGTTCCCCCCGCAATCAGCTTGAATCTTTTTCTGTTCCAATAAGCATAGCAAGCATGCTCCCTAAGAACAAGACAGCAGCAAATTCCATTTCCTGTTTCCCCCTTATTCCAGCAGATTCGCCTTAACTCACCCCTCTTCTTTCAGCACTTCCAGCAAACGTTCGATCCTATCAATTGGAAACCCTTTTCGATAAAGTGCCTGTTTCATTTTCTGTTTATATTCAAAACCTTCGTACTTAGTTGAAAATCTTCTATGCGCTTTCTGTCCCTGATGATAGAGGGCATCCCATTGCTCATCCGTATCACGTTCGGTTTCAATCGTTTCCCATACAGCCTTCATGACAGCACCGCGATACCCTTTGCGCTGCAAATTCTGCTCTATCTTCTGTTTGGCAATCATAAAGGAATCATTCCGATACTTCCTCAATAGTTTTTCTGAAAGCGCAGCCGCCTTTTCGACCTGCATTTCAAACGTAAAAGCCTCAAGAGCTTCTTCAATATATGGATCATCGACACCTTTTCTGTACAGTTCACCGCGTATCCAGCCCGGCCCTTTATCTGATGTATTGATTTGTGTACCAGTGAAAGCATGTGCGAATTCTAAATCATTCAAATACTTCATATCATTTAGTTTATGAATGACTTCACCGATGATGCCTTCTTCTAATTCATCATCTTTTAAATGATCGCGGATTTCCTTTTCTGTTCTCATTCGGTATGACAGGAAGTGAATCGCTTTATTCAACGCTTTTTTCACATCATCCTCATACTGCATTTCGGAAATTTCGAGCTCATCCACGTCAAGCCCTTTTCGCAACCCGAATTTGGCGAGCACAACTTCATCCACACTGAAGGCATACTTACCCTCAATGAATACATTGTAGCGTTCATCATTTTTCACTTGCTTCGTAATTTTCGATATGACACCCATATTTTCCACCTCCTTATTACTGTAACACACCAGATTATGTTTTTAATTCTGCAAATAGGTAAAATAATAAGTAGAACTGGAGGGATGAACATGAAAATTGCCATCACAGGAGGTACAGGGTTTGTCGGGCAGGCAGTTACCGATGAATTGGTGACTCATGACCATGAAGTGGTGATCCTCACCCGAAGTCCTGATAAATATGAAAATCGGCCGGGAATCACGTACACTAAATGGCTGGCAGATGATGCACACCCGCAGCATGATCTCGAAGGCACGGAAGTATTCATCAATCTTGCCGGTGAATCCATTAGCAGCGGCCGATGGACAGACGAACGGAAGAAGCGGATTATAAACAGCCGCATCTCGTCTACTCAAGAAGTGATAGAATTAATGAAAAGCCTTTCCAATAAACCTGACTGCCTTATTAATGCAAGTGCCATTGGCTTCTATCCATCATCGAAGACCAACACCTATACGGAAGTTTCCACCGAAAAGGCAAATGACTTCTTAGGGGAAACCGTTCAGATTTGGGAAAAAGAGGCATCGAAAGCAGAAAAACAAGGTTTTCGGGTTGTCTATACCCGGTTTGGAATCATTCTTGGTGAAGATCAAGGAGCCCTCCCCCGCATGGCCATGCCTTATAAGATGTTTATAGGCGGTACCGTGATGCCCGGAAACCAGTGGATGTCATGGGTTCATATAACTGATGTTGCAAGGGCGATTCGGTTCTCAGCTGAAAACAAAGCGATTTCAGGTCCTGCAAACGTCACGGCTCCGACTCCTCTCAGGATGAAAGAGTTCGGCATCATTCTTGGAAGTGTGTTAGGCAGGCCACATTGGATTCCGGTACCTCCGTTTGCTTTAAAACTGGCAATGGGTGAAATGAGCCAACTCGTCTTGGAAGGACAAAAAGTTCTGCCAAGCGTCCTTTCAGAAAACGGTTTTCAGTTTGAATATACTGAACTTGAAAGTGCACTTGTAAATATTTATCATTCACGTTAGGTATGACCCCTTCTTTTAAAGGTAAAAATAAGAGTAAATCTTGAAAAGAAGGGAAGTACATATGATGGATAATAAACGTAAAAAAGACAAAGACAAATCAAAGCTGTCAAGTATGCAGGAAGTAACCTATTCAAGAGAATTCAAAAGAGCCGATCGTGCTGCAGGCTTCAGTCCTAAACGACATACCTAAGCAAATATTACCTAACTAAAATTACTCCTTTTGATAAAAAATAAAGGTACAAGCTCACATAAGCGTGAGTCTTGTACCTTTGTTTTTTAACCTAATTAAAGGGGATGTTTGTATTGGGCAGATCACGAGGACATAAAAAACGCGACAAAAACATGAACAGCTTGCCACAGACACCGGCGGCTTTAAAATCTGACGGTATTGACGAAGAGTTCTCAAGAGAACTTGCCGACCAAGCTGACATGGAAGCTCAGGCTCGCGCAAACGCAGCGAACCAACGTGTACGCGTGAAGAAAAACCAATAACAGAGCCCCTCACGGTTTAGGATATGGACCTGAGGAATTCATACAAGCCGCCTTTTACATTGGGCGGCTTTATTTCATTGTAAATTGAAAGAAGGAAAGGATTACTATGGACAATGGAATTATTCTTGGCGGATTTCAGAATAATCTTGCCGCTGCTGGACTTAATCTTGCCACTTTCATGAATATGCTTTTCGATTCCCATGATAATTCAACCAATTAACTTCTTTCCGCTTATTTACCAAACTAAGAAGAATCCCCTGCTCTCTTCATTTAAACGATTACCGGTTTCTTTTTATCATCCTTATGCAATAAGATTTGTCTCAAATAAGGCATTACCCAATGATCTGCACCCCAGTAGTATGCGCCTTTACCAGTGAAAAGAAGGATAACTGCAATTGTAAGAAGAAGCGGATTCGTGCTCACAGTTCCTGCCATCAGGAAGTTCAGGTTCATGGAAGCTCCAGCGAGTAAAGCCGGCACTGTCATCAATCCTGTAATCAATCCCAGCCCAATTAGAACTTCCCCCCAAGGGATCAGGAAATTGAATAAATCAACATTTGGTATAGCAAAATCTTTCAAGAATCCTGCATACCACTCCTGAACTGCAGGATTCTCGCCTCCTGCCTTGGCTATCGCCCCCTGCAGAAATCCGCTTGCGTCAAAACCATCATTGACTTTATGCAATCCTGCTTCAAGCCACTTGATTCCCAGCCAAATTCTAAGCACTGTCCAGACTGCACTAACCTTTTCATCATGCCACCATTTCATGATGGTTCATCTCCTTATGAATTATTGTGAAGTATTTCACAAATACATGCACAAAAATATCTTTTTTGGCTATAACTAGTTATTTGTGAATTATTTCACATTTACTTTACACTTATAATATACCCCCCGCCACCACTTTCTGCAATAGACATTGTGCACAGTTCATAAAGCTGTCAAAAACCTATAAGATACTTCTGACTAATATATCCACAATCCACATGAACCCCTAACTGAAGCTGCTCTGTCAGGGTCATGTCTACACCATTTCCACGATTTCATCTACCCACTCAGCCTTTTCATCTTCCCCAATCTTTTCACAAAGGCGACTATGTATCCGTTTAAATTCGGGTACAATATTCTTCATCACAGTATAAATTTCATCAGGATTTCGGCATGCGTCCCAACCTGCCAAAAGCTCCTTCTCCCTCTTATTAAATGGAGATCTCTCTCCTTCGTACTTCGACCAGTCTCCGGGGGCATTCGGCTGCCTGTCTTTCACCATTTCCCAGCCCGCTGCAATCGTCCATCTCATCATATCCAAGGAATGAAGTGCATAGTAAAGTTCTCCCCTATGCACTCTCCTGTACACTTCATGCATGTGAGCGAAGAATTTACTTCTCCATATTTCAAAATCACCGTAATTAATTTCATACCGGAGAAGTCGTGAATGTTCTCTAACATTTCTTACGATATTGCAGGGATCATATTCGATATGTGCTTCTTCCTTCATATAATGTGAAGGTTTCAGGTCACCTTTTTTATAGTAAAATGCATCCACCTTTATGAAGCAATTGAAGTGAGCGACCGTATGCTTTGCCCAAGGGAAATCTTCATAAAATAAAACATCTCCCCAGAACTTGGCACGTTCTTTCTTATTCTTTCTATACTCTTCATATACTTCATCTTTGACGACGATCCTCAAATCCAAATCTGAAAAACAATCGTGGTTCCCCTTCGCAATTGATCCGCCATAGTAAAAAGCCAGCACATTTTCGTCATTCATCAAGTCTCTTCTTATTGCTTCCTTTAATTCCTCCCGTTTACTGATCAAATTCGCATCTCTTTTTTCGTGTTTTGTTTCGAATCCCATGACTTCTCCCCCTTTCTATTAATGGCTCATGTTCCAATAATATTATTTAAACAGCACGTTTAAAAAGTCTCTCTCTCTTTTACCGCAATGAAGTCTTCCTCCCTGATCACACTTTTTTCAGATGCGAGCAGGGATTGAAACTCCCTAAATAATTCATTTATTTCTTCATATTGATTAATCAAAACGATACTTCTTTTATATTCTTCCTCATCTCTATAACGGGTGATTTCCATCCACTTTGAAGGGTCGTCCCTACTTTTCAGGTGAAGTGAATGAGCGTCTATGTGCCGCTTGTAAATCTCTCCGGCTTTTTGCTGGATATTTAAATACTCTTGTTCTTTATCAGGCTGGATATGATATTCATATATTTTTACGAACATGAATTGCACTCCTTCTTCTTTTCATTACATTCCCATGCCATTTACGAGAATCTATTGAATAAATCCTACCACAAATTCCCTTTCTCTTTTTGTCATTTTCAGATAATCTAATGATACTTGCAGTAGACTTGAAATGAAGCAGGGAATTGAGTATATAGAAACCAACCTGACGGGGGGTAGACAGTATGAAAACGCAAAGAAAGCTTTGGAGAATGTGGAAGATTGTTTCACTTGCTGTTTCAATCGTCCTAAGAATGTATTGGTATGAGTTGAGAGGGAAGTCGGAAACAGAAAAGAATCGGCTATGGGAAAAAATCGGGAAGGAATTCAAGCAAACACTATTTGAATTGAATGGTGTCCTTATCAAGGTTGGACAACTGATGAGCATACGTGAAGACTTGATGCCAAAAAGCTTTGTTGATCAGATTAAAGACCTGGTTGACCATGTCCCCCCATCTCCGCGGGAAGAAATAGAGAAGGTGCTTGAGTCGGAGTGGAAGTATCCTGTCACCGTTAACCTGAAATCACTGGATCGTGAAGCGGTTGCCTCCGCTTCCATAGGTGAAGTGTATAAGGCAAGGCTGACCGATGGAACCCAGGTGGCAGTCAAAGTTCAGCGTCCTGAAATTCCTTTATTGGTAAAAACCGATTTCAGATCCCTGGCAATCATCCTCTGGTTCGTGAGACATTTCGCTCCTGTCCCAAAAGGCTTGATCAATTTTAAGATGCTCTACCGGGAACTGAAGCAAGTTATTGAACAGGAGCTTGATTTTTATAAAGAAATGAAGACAGCGATCGCTTTCAAAGAAAGATTTAAAGATCATCCTGGCATTAAGGTACCAGAAGTTTATCCTGAATTATGTACAGATAAAGTACTGGTGATGGAATGGGTTGAAGGGGTTAGACTTAACGATACTTCAGAGATTGAACGGTTTGAACTGGAGGGTGAGAAGCTTGGACAGAGATTATTCCGGTTGTTCCTGCCTCAATGGCTTGAAGCCGGGACGTTCCATGCAGATCCGCATGCAGGAAACATCCTGATACAGCCAGATGGAACTTTTGTTTTATTGGACTTCGGGATGGTTGGAGAAATTTCCAAACGTGATTCTGTATATTTCCAACAATTGCTGGAAGGCATCTTGTTGAAGGATTATCAGAAGGCTGCAGAGGCTCTCGCACAATTAGGCTTCTTATTACCCGATGCGAGCCTTAAAGGCGTGGAGGGGCTTCTCGAGGAACTTGTGTCCATTGATATGGAACAGTTCAAACAGATGGATCTGGTTGCTGTGAAAAAAGAAATGAACCAAATGATGAAATCTCTGCCCATACAAGTCCCGACCCGTTTCATTTTTCTCGGACGTTCATTTGCCACAATCGAGGGGCTGAGTTATACATTATGTCCGGAAAAAGAAACACTCGATATTATGAAACCGGCATTTCTCGATTGGGTCAAAAACACCGATCGGAGCAAATGGGACCTCCTGCTTAAATGGATTGCGTCACAGCCTTTGTTTCAAGGTATCCATAGAATTCGTGAGCTGGTCGGAATTCCCAATAGAATGATCCAGCAAAAAGACGATCATCAGAAAAACTTGTTTCAATTCAGCCTGTATGAAAATCAAAAAAAGCACGCCTTTACACTTTTCATCGTCGCAATGCCCGGTATTTTCTTCGGATATAATAATGAATTGGAAGTCCTTTGGCAGGGGAGCGCCGCCCTATCCGGGATTGCTTTACTGGGTTATTCAATCACCGGAGTGAAACAGAAAAAATGGTTAAGTAAATTGAAAAATCGTTAGGATACCAATAGGGATGCACCTCGGTGCATCCCTATTGGTACCGAATGGAACATTCCCGGCTGGTGCATACGATGTTCCGCCCGTTTTGCTTGGCTTTGTACAAAGCTTCATCCGCTTCTTGAAACAGGGACTCCCGTTCCTCTGAGCCCGGGATGAATGCCGAGACACCAACTGAGACAGATAACTGAAGCTTATTCTGATCCGGCAGGAGAAATCCATGCTCATATACCGCTTCCCTCACACGCCCGGCGATTTCTTTCGCCTGGTGCACCGTACAACATGGAAGCAGCAAAGAAAATTCTTCTCCTCCATTCCGTGACAAAATGTCACCTGTCCTGGTCAATCTGCTTAATAATTCGGCAAGCTGCTTCAATACTTCATCACCTGCTGTATGACCGTATGTATCATTTATTTGTTTGAAATGATCGACATCGATCAGACAGATTGCGCACGCTTCATTCTCCTCGATCGCTTCTTCAATAATCCGGTTATAATGACTGTCAAATGAACGGACATTATATAGTCCGGTCAGTGCATCTCTTTGGGCATTTTCTTTATAGCGGTAATAGCGCTCACTCGTGTTCCTGATATAATCGACAAAATACAGCGTCAAGCTGCCGCCGATGAGTGTACTGAGAACATGAAATAAAGCAAAATCAAGAACTTCGGAATAATTGTCTACCACGATATAAAGGGCTGCCGAAAAGATCAATTGACTATAAAGAAGCAGCACGGCCCACCTTTTCCACGGACCGGCTTTCAGGTACCGGACAATCACTCCCGATCCGATGGCAATCGCAAGCATCATGAATAATGCTACATAAGAGGAATAGTTCACATCGATGAAGAAGCGTCCTGCGATGATGACTGCAGCTGAAATGATCGTTGGCAGGAAGCCTCCGTAGAACGCAACAAGTATGACCGGAATATGCCTTAAATCGAGGATGGTCATATCGTTGACACCAATACTGTAGTGCATGAGAATAATTCCCAGTAAACCCGCAAGAATCCCATCAACTACTTTTATGGTGGTCGGGGAAGCCATGGTCAGCCTATTTTTCCTGAAGAGCTGATGCCATACAAAAGTGAACGACATTATCAGAGATATGTTTATTACTAAATCACTTATCATACCTGTATCTTTCCTCACGTTTTATATAATAGGTAAATTATACCGTATTACCGTATATAATTTCACTCATTACTTCAAATAATTCACATTATTCATATTCTTCAGCGGGGAATACTGGAGAATATTGAAAATCCTTCAACTCAATCCTGTTCTCGACAAATACCACCCCTTCTCCTTCCAGAAGCTTTTTTTGGAAATGAAATTGATCTTCATCTTGAAAACCGATTTTCCCCTTGCTACTGATCACCCGATGCCAGGGGAGATGATGCTTCCTGCTCATGGAGTGCAGAATCCTTACCACCTGTCTTGCTCCCCTTGGACTCCCTGCGCAGCCTGCAATTTGCCCGTATGTCATGACTTTTCCCGGCGGGATGTCTTTTATGATGGTTATTGCACGTTCGGTAAAACTTTTCAACAAATGCACTCCTCTTCTAACTTATATGTTTAGTCTACCTGATTATATGAAATAGTAATAGGGAATGAAAGATACGGCTTTAAGCCTCTTTCCTATAATATTCTACTCTTTTATATTAAACTAATGATTAGCAGAAGAGAGGACGTGATGTTTATGTCGATAAAATTAATCGCACTTGATATGGATGGGACGCTTGTCAATCACGAAGGCGAGGTTTCTCCGGAGAATGAGAGGGCCATTCAACGGGCAAAGGAAAAAGGTATTCATGTAGTGTTGAGTACGGGACGCTCTCTGCGAACGTGCAGGGATATTTCAGATCAACTTGGCCGTTCCTCTTATTTGATCACTGTAAACGGCGGGGAAATTTATGATCATGACTATAATCTGGTGGACACTACACCGCTTGATAAAAATCTCGTGAAACTTCTTTGGACATTAAAGGAGAAGCATAATGTTTATTACTGGTCTTCGACAACTCAGGGTATATTCAATACTCATAACCCTTTTGACCAGGACATCGATACATACGACTGGTTGAAATTCGGATTCGATATCCAGGATGATGAAGTGCGTAAAGTGGTGATGGACGAATTGATGAAAAATGAAGCACTTGAAATCACCAATTCCAGTCCGACTAATATTGAAATCAATCCAGCAGGTGTCAACAAAGCAGCAGCACTTGTAAAGGTATGCAAATGGCTGGATCTGTCGATGGAGGAAGTGATGGCTGTCGGTGACAGTATGAATGACATCGCCATGATCAGGGAATCCGGGTTCGGGGTAGCGATGGGAAATGCTCAGGAAAAGGTAAAGAAAGCAGCGGATTGGGTGACTGGCCATCACACAGATCATGGGGTCGCACAAGCGATTGATCGAGTACTTTATTCTGACAAATAAATAACTGTTCTGAACAGCTATTTTTTGTTATTCCCTGTTATTAAAATCAACTAGCTTTTCAAATGAAAACGTGCTCCTGACATTTGGATCACGTTTTTTTCTCTGTCAATATGCAGAAAAACAGGAGCATCTGACAATTAGATGCTCCCCTGACTCATTTATCCGATTATAATTTCATCATTCTCAAATCTCACAATGACTTCTTTTACACTTTCATCTTCAAGAAGTAAATCAGCAATCTTGTCTTCTACCTGCTCCTGGATCACACGGCGCAGCGGTCTTGCTCCAAATTCAGGGTGATAACCTAACTCAACCAGCTTATCCTTAG
Organism: Bacillus haikouensis; assembly: GCF_013179555.1. GTDB lineage: Bacteria > Bacillota > Bacilli > Bacillales > Bacillaceae_B > Rossellomorea > Rossellomorea haikouensis_A. The sequence goes on along the minus strand of NZ_JABMCR010000004.1, from coordinate 36,494 downwards.
CTTTTTTCTCGACTGTTACAGTAATCTTTTGGTCACTAAGTTCACTTTGGAGTTCAGCGAGCATCAGATCAAGAATTTGAATGAGCTCATCTTTATCGAGTGACTGAAATTCGATGATACTGTCAAATCGGTTAAGGAACTCAGGCTTGAAGTAAGCACCCAATGATTGCAGGATCGTAGTTTCCTTCACTGCATCCGTGCCGACTGTATCAAAACCTACAACCGCTTCTTTCTTATCTGTCACTCCTGCATTACTTGTCATGATGATGACCGTTTCCTTGAAACTTACGGTCCTCCCCTGACTATCCGTTAAGCGTCCATCTTCCAGGATTTGCAAGAACATATGCTGAACATCAGGGTGGGCTTTCTCGATTTCATCTAAAAGAATGATGGAGTAAGGATTTCTTCTGACTTTCTCCGTCAGTTGTCCTGACTCTTCGTGTCCGACATATCCTGGTGGTGAACCAATCAGTTTGGATACAGAGTGCTTCTCCATATATTCACTCATATCCAATCGCAGCATACTATCTTTTGAACCGAATAATTCTCCCGCCAGCGTTTTCGTTAATTCTGTTTTTCCTACACCAGTCGGTCCCACGAAAAGGAAAGTACCAATCGGACGGTGTTTCGCTTTTAAGCCCGCACGGCTCCGGCGAATCGCTTTCGCTACCTTTTTCACAGCTTCGGATTGACCGATTACTTTGTTCGAAAGATTTGTTTCCAGCTCTCTCATACGTTTACGGTCATCGCCTTGAAGCTTCCCTACAGGAATACCTGTCTTCGTTTCAATGATTGCCTGGATCAGTTCTGGTTCGACAATAGACTTTTGAGCTGTGCCATATTGAAGCTGTTTCTCCATCTCTGCTTCTTCATCGCGAAGCTTGGCTGCTTCCTCATATCGCTCTTCTAGCGTTGCTTTTTCCTTCTTTGCTTTTATTACTTTTAATTCCTTGTGAAGGGCAGGTGTATCTTTGCCTTCTGATTTCAGATTCAGCTTAGAACCCGCTTCATCCATCAAATCGATTGCTTTATCCGGTAAGAACCGGTCCTGTATATAGCGGTGAGAAAGCTTCACGCATGCCTCGATTGTTTCATCGCTAAAGATTACGCCATGGTAACTTTCATATTTTTCACGTAACCCTTTTAGAATCTCTATTGCCTGTTCAGGAGTCGGCTCATTCACCATCACTGGTTGGAACCTGCGTTCTAGAGCCGCATCCTTTTCGATTTGGCGGTATTCTTTCAATGTAGTCGCCCCTATTACTTGAAGTTCACCGCGGGAAAGTGCAGGTTTTAGGATATTGCCTGCATCCATCGAGCCTTCTGCAGAGCCTGCACCTACTATTTGGTGGATCTCGTCGATGAATAACATGACATTCTTGCGATTTTGCAGCTCGTTTATAATCGCTTTCAATCGTTCTTCAAATGAACCGCGGACTCCGGTACCGGCCGTTAATGAAGCAACGTCCATTACATATACTTCTTTGTTAAGAAGTTTGGACGGTACATTTTCTGCAACAATTTTAAGTGCCAGCCCTTCAGCGATTGCCGTTTTACCTACACCCGGCTCACCGATCAGAACCGGATTGTTTTTATTGCGGCGGTTTAGAATTTCAATCACACGCTCTACTTCTTTATCTCTTCCGATTACAGGATCAATAAGGCCCGCCTTCGCTTCATGAGTTACATTACGGCCGAATTGATCGAGTACGCCATTACCGCCGTTTCCACCTGTTTGTGTATCCGGGTTATGCTGCTCTCCTCCAAATGCTTGAGGGTGATGTCCGCTCATATTTAAACGTTTAAATAATTCTTCAAATGGGGATCCGCCGTCCCCGGCAGTCATTTTAGAGTGTTGTTGTTGAAAACAATCTGAACACATCTGCAGCCGGGTCTTATGATTATTCATACTTTTATACACTTCCACTGTTGCCTGATTTTGATGACACAATTGACATTTCATAAAGTATTACCTCCTAATAGTGTTTTGTTTATATGCTGAAAAAATATTTGTTAGTAATTTGATTTTAATAGCGTACAAGGAGTAAGGTTTTGACTTTGACTTTCTTTGACCTTATAGCTACATTATAGTTTGACCTATTTTGACTTTCAAGATTTCTGCTTATGGAAAATTTTAGACAATCCCAGCCTTTATGTAAAAACATGCAAAAAAGCTGGCTTTTTGATTGGCCAGCTTCCCCCCGATTAATACCATAGATCACATTCGTCATATTCATAGTCGATTTTATATTGTGGATTTGAATTTTTAGATTTTTGTTTTGATTTGCTTTTATTATCTTCTTGTTTATTTTCTTGTTTAATTGATTTATTTTTACGGCGGGCAGATACTCCTTCAATCAATTTCATTATGTCTATGCCTTGGACAAGGTTTAATAAATTCATAGGAATTACGGCCCCTGTTCCCCCATTCGATTGAACCAATGAACTCAAACCATTGATCAGTGATTTCGCATCGATTTCTTTTCCTGATGACAATTGACCCAGTTGATTTTTTAACGCATCATTGTCCAGAACACCGCTTACCAGTCCCTGCAGGGTATCCAAGTTTAGTGAGTTTCCCTTCATGAACTCTGCTGCTTTGTCTTTCAATGACTCCATGTCAGCAATATTTTCAGGAATGATTGATTGAAGCTGATTTTTGAGAGAGTCGGATTGTCCCTTTATTTCACTGGATAATTCATTCTCTTTTAATGCAGATGTTATCATCTCCAAAGCTGAATCGATTGTAATTTGCCTGCCATCTTTATTTACCTGGTCCTGAATGAGTTTGTAAAGTTCTTCTATCATATTTTTGTTATCCATGTATGTTTGCCTCCTTTCAATCTGTTAGTGTTAAGGTGCTTTCATTAAAGAAAGCATTGATAAAAACCGCTGTTGACTTTCATGTGACCGCCAGGAACTTATTCAGGAACTATCTTTGCCTTAGTCTGATAGAAAGCGGTTATAAGAACCGCTTTCCATGATCATTCAATTCTTAGTCAAACAATTCACTGATGACTACGATTAGCAGTAAAGCAATTCCGATAATTAACGCAGCGATTGGAGCGATGCCTAACGTTATTAAAAACGCTACCACTAGCAACACCAGTAGAAGTTTAAAGAAGTCAAAATCTTCTCCTGCAGCATGATGAGCTGGACCTTTTGGCATGAATATCCACCTCCTTGTTCATTTCTCTAATATATTATGGTTGTCCACATGAAATGGTTTGTTATAGTTAACTAGTATCTAGTAAAATGGGTGAATAGCTTAGTAGATTAAAACAATAGAAACGGTTAGAGGGTAAGTATGAGAGAAGGGGCGAGTACAAAGCTTGACTGCCAAAAAATCAAAAAGGAGCCGGGGGTAAATCCGGCTCCCTTACTTTCATTATTTCCATCTTCAGACAATTTCACGATCCCAGTGACGGTGTGCTGAAATCGCTTCAATAAATTCAGAGGTGAATGTGTCTATTGATTCACCAGTCACTACGCCCGGACCATTCTTGATTCCGATTTCTTCCAGGATTGAAGCTCCCTCATGTGTGGCACCGATGGGCTTAAAGTGAGCAAAGGCTTCTTTTACAAAATAGGAAGTCTCCTTAAAGAAATTCTTATCTGTTTCGTTACCTCCAACCACGTATAAGCTGTCGAATATAACTGAATCACATGTCAAAAAGGTGTGATCCACTTCCAGTTCCTCTCCTTCTGCTCCTTTCAGGACCCCTAGTTTGCTGCTGATGATTTCAGGCTGGAGACCTGCCTTTTTTAATCTCTCCAGAGCAGTTGTTACTTCTTTTCCTTTGAACAGGTTGCTGACAATGACCCCGACCTTACGTGTATGAGGCCTCTTGACTGTGTTTTCCTGACTTAATGCAGGAGACGATTTAGTTACTTTGGAACCCGGTCCTTCTGGAACGTCAGCTCCTATCGCTTCTGCAAACCCTTTTGCCAGGTCAAGACTGACATGAGCGAACATATCGACCACCTGCTGCTGGACGGATTTACTCATGACTTTTCCAAGTTCAAAGCTGAAAGCATTGATCATATGTTCTTTCTCTGGCCCGCTCATGCTATTCCAGAAAAGTGTGGCTTGAGAGAAGTGGTCTTTGAAGCTTTCACTTCTCGCACGGACTTTGCGTCCCTCCATTTTTTCCTGATAATGAGTATAGCCTCCTTCCTCTTCATTTGCAGGTGCAGGGGTGTTATTAGCAAGTGAGTTCTTATGGTAGCTCACCTGACCCTTATTGATGGTTTGGCGTCCGTATCCGTCTCGCTGATTGTTATGAAAAGGACAGACCGGCCGGTTGATCGGAAGCTCATGGAAGTTCGGTCCTCCAAGTCGGATAAGCTGTGTATCTGTATAAGAGAATAAACGACCCTGTAATAACGGATCATTCGAGAAATCAATACCGGGCACAACGGATCCGGGATGGAATGCGGCCTGTTCAGTTTCTGCAAATACATTATCCACATTTCGATTCAGGGTCATTTTACCGATGATCTTCACCGGGACTTCTTCTTCGGGCCAAAGTTTTGTTGGATCAAGTATATCAAAGTCGAAGTTGAATTCTTCTTCTTCTTTTATCAGCTGAACACCAAGTTCGTATTCAGGGTAATCCCCATTTTCAATTGACTCATATAAATCACGGCGGTGGAAATCAGGGTCCTTACCGTTAATCTTTTGTGCTTCATCCCAAACAAGAGAGTGGGTTCCGAGAACCGGTTTCCAGTGGAACTTAACGAAGTGGGCTTTTCCTTTTTCATTGACGAAACGGAAAGTGTGAACCCCGAATCCTTCCATCATGCGGAAACTCCGTGGTATTGCACGGTCTGACATCGCCCACATGATCATATGAGCAGACTCCTGGTTATTGGCTACAAAATCCCAGAACGTATCATGCGCAGTCGCTGCCTGAGGCATTTCATTGTGAGGCTCAGCCTTGATCGCATGTACCAAATCAGGGAATTTGATAGCATCCTGGATGAAGAAAACGGGTATATTGTTACCCACTAAATCATAATTGCCTTCTTCCGTATAGAATTTTGTAGCGAATCCGCGTGCGTCACGGACCGTTTCTGCAGAACCCCTATTTCCAGCCACAGTTGAAAAACGGACAAATACAGGTGTTTTCTTGGAAGGATCCTGCAAAAATCCGGCTTTCGTATATTCTCCCATAGACTCGTAGACTTCAAATTCACCATGAGCAGCAAATCCACGCGCATGGACAATACGCTCCGGAATCCTTTCATGGTCGAAATGAGTCATCTTTTCACGGAAATGAAAGTCCTCCATCAATGTGGGACCCCGTTCACCTGCTTTTAACGAAAACTCATCTTCCGACACTTTCACTCCCTGGTTGGTCGTAAGATGTTTTCCACTGTCGTCGGCACGATATTGGTCAAGCTGTTGATTTTTACTATTGCCGCTCTCATTACTCTTCTTATCGTTCCTCATTATCTCATTCCTTTCATTTACTATGTAAATTGCTCTGTTCGTTTTATACCCGTCAACACAGCCAATAAACATAAATTGGAATGCTCGATTGTTTATTGGTTCCCGGTTTGAAGAGAAAGATGGAAAAATTCTATTAATACTTGAAATAGAATAGAACTCCTAATAATTAGGTGGATGATCAATCGGCCAAGAAACCAATTCCACTTTCTGTCACCTTCATAAAGATCCCGTCCATACACCTTTTTCGAAAACGCCATATATGATTTCCTGCAGCATACTTCTCAACAGGATGGGCTTTGGTCAATTCACGTAATAGAAAAACCCTTTACAAACGTAACAATGTTCTGCTATAGTACATATACATTAACGTAACAATGTTTTGTTACAGCTGAATAAAAGAGGTGATACTTACTTGGATACCGATCTTATATCAAAGAAGGAAGTCCTGGAACTGACGGGTATCTCTTATGGTCAGCTCTATCGCTGGAAACGCAAGAGTATCATTCCTGAAGACTGGTTTATCAAGAAGTCCAGTTTCACAGGACAAGAAACCTTCTTTCCACGGGAAAAAATGCTGGCAAGGATCGAAAAAGTGAAAGAGCTGAAAGACACCCACTCGCTGGATGAATTATCCGATTTCTTCTCACCGAATCCGACGAAGGTTGAAATCACGTTAGATTCATTACGTCTGCAGAAGATTCTCCATTCGGAAACGATATCGTTCTGCACACCTCTGTTAAAAAATGTAAAATCGATTGAATTTCCGGAAATCCTGAACATGTTCATAGTTGAAAAAGTGCGAACCCGTTTGATCAGTGCAAAAGATCAAATTGCACTGTTTCAGTTTTTACATGAAAGCTTTTCTGTATTTGACAATCCATCTTATGAACTGCGGGGACTGCGAAAAAATGATACAGTCATTTGGATATTGCTTCCGCTCCACTCCAACCCTTTCATTGACCGAACAGCCGAGACAATTATGAAGCTTGATTTACTCCAAATGTTTGAAGATTTAAAAATCACTTTGACTAGTGAAATCAATTATTGATCTGGAGGAATATAGGATGAGTACTGTTGAAAAAACGGAATTACATGATTTAAAGATCAGCGGCTCCGGTACATCCGGCGGCGGCAGGTTCAATTCAGTGAAAATCAGCGGCAGCGGAACAATACAAGGTGATATTGACTGCAGGGACCTCAAGATCTCTGGATCCGGTAAAATTAACGGGGAAATCATAACGGAAGAATTTAAAACCAGCGGATCTTCGAAAATCAGCGGGGGCATCAAAGCGAATGAGGTTTCAATCAGTGGCAGTACAAGAATCGAAGGAGCGGTAACAGCAGCAGAAATGACCGTCAGCGGATCTTCGAAAATCAGTGAGGATCTTACGTGTAAGGACTTTAAATCAAGTGGTTCCACGAAGATTGATGGTAAACTCCAGGGCGGAATGATTAAAACCAGCGGGTCATTGAAAGTGGAGAAAGATTGTGAAGTGGAAACTTTCATTGCAAGGGGTTCTGTGAAGATAAATGGACTTCTCAGTGCTGATAAAGTGGATATTGAAGTGAGTCATGAATCCTTCATCAAGGAGATTGGCGGAGAAATCATTGAAGTGAAAAACGAACTTTCCACAAAACTCGTGAAACAGGTTGTGAATTTCTTCGTCCAGCGAAATGACTGCCTTCGATCAGATTTAATAGAAGGTGACGAAATTCACCTGGAAAACACGAAAGCAAAGCTCGTAAGGGGGAAAAACGTAACAATTGGAGAGAATTGTGAAATCGGAACAGTCGAATACTCCGGCTCATTCGATGTTAAAGACGGAAGTATAATAGGTAATTCTATTAAAAATTGAACTGCATCTGACATAATAATCTCCCAGCGGATAAAAGACTTGGAAAATTGTGATTAGATGAATAAAAATCCGAACTTTAATTTGAAATTCTTTCATAGAATTCGAAGTAGTTCGGATTTTTTATGAACTGTTGCTCTTTTTAACTTTTTCCAGTTGTTGATTGGAGTACAAGACGAATACTCCTAAGGAAAGGCGGAGCATTGACACGGTATCGGCAGCGGTATTTGTTCAGTTAAGCAATGTTTTTGAAACGCCTTGCTGATTAATGGAAGGCTGGATCAACTGCCCGCGATTTATGTTTAACAGTGCAGACAAAGCTTCATCGACACTGGTGGAAATGCTCGTGAGATATTGATGGATTCTGACAAGATGATCACTCATTTCTCTTTCATCATTAAGAATACTGGATATAATCTCCATAGGATGATCACTGTTTAATAAATACACTAATTTTTTCTCTTTTAGGAATTCCAGATTGATTTCTTCCTGACCCGGTAAAAAATCATGAATGAAGATCGGTATTCTTTTATGCAAAGCTTCCGTTATTGTCACTCCGCCTGGTTTGGTGATGATCGCATCAACTGACTCGTAAATCTCATTCAGTGCTTCCCGGTCTTCGATATACATCAAAGGCTTTATATTCGGTTTAGTCGAAAGCATATCAAACAATTTCTTATTATGACCACAAAGGACAGTGTACGTATAGTTGCAGGCATGGGAAGGGTCCACCATGAATTCTTTTAATACGCACAAGCCATTATTCCCGCCTGCAATCAGGAGATGTTTTTGGTCTGTTTCGCTTTTTGAACTTTTACACTTGGCTTCTTTAAACACGTCTGATACAGGTACCCCGGTTGTATAAATTCTATCTGAGGGTATTGTATATTCATTGATCAATTCCTGCTTCGTTTCCTTGCTCGGAACTAAATGGAAATCAATATTTTCCTTATCCCATACTCCATTGATAAAGAAATCTGTATACACATTGAACGTTGCAGGATCAAAAACAGGTGATTTCTTCTTCAGCCTCCCAATGATCCTTGAAGGAAATGAATGGGTGCAGATGATATGGGATGGTTTCTCTTCTTCCACTAATTTTTTCAGCTTCATTTCGAAATAGACCGAGCACATTGAGAGACTCTTCAGCACTCCCGTATAGTCATCGCTCATCATCAACTGTGAATAGAAGCTTTTATAACTTTCCGGATAAGCTTTTATCCACTTCATGTAAAAACCCGAGACAGCATTTTCGAGAAATTGATTGGAGAAAGATAGAAAATCAATTATCTTTACTTCTGCATCCGGATGGCTGCTTTTTATATTCTCCTGCAGTACTTCTGCTACTTTGACATGTCCAGTAGGAACACTGAACATCGACAATAGGATGATTTTCATCTCTATCCCCTCACTTTCCTTCGCTTCCTTAGATAACGTGTCAAGGATGACACAATAAAAATGACTAATAGCAAAACCCCTAAATAAGGAACATAATTCGGATTAATCGGAAATGAACTTCCGAGTCCCCACCCCAGCAGGATGTATGTGATGGACCATAATAGTGAGCCCGCACATGAGATAAGCAAATACCTCATGATGTTTATTGAAAAGATCCCTGACAGGTATGGAGCGACCTGGCGGAGTCCTGGCATAAAAAATCCCATAATCAAGGTTTTTGATGAATTCCGCTTGAATTTCGCCTCAAATTCAACTGCCTTATCCTCTGTGATTCCTATCCACTTTCCACATTTATTAATGAGGGGATAACCGACTAACTTTCCGCCGTAGTAACCCCCGATCATGCCGGTATAAGTTCCGAGGAATGAAAATACGATACCCCAGAACATAGATAATTGGCCGTGAGCTGCTAAAACTCCGATTAAAAAAAGCAGCGATTCTTCAGGAGAAGGAATCCCTACAATTCCACAAAATAAAAAGAGAAAAATGATGAAATAGCTGTATATTTGTATATAATGAATGATCTGCTCGCTGCCCATGCTATGACTCCTTTAATTTAAAAGCATCATCCAGGGTGATGAACTGGATATTTCTGCTAAGAGCATCCTCAATGTAAGCATCTAAACATTTTAACATATACTGAGGAGCTTCCTCATCGGCACCAGTCGTTGACCCGCTGTCATGAAGGATGAAAATGGCTCCGCTGGTGTCAGCCTCATTCAACCGCCTAAGCAAGTGTTCCTTGCATTCCTTCACTTTCCAATCCTTAAAGATATGGGACCATATGACAATACGGTAACGTTTGGTGAATAACAGCGAGAACAGATTAAAATGTCCCCACGGCGGGCGGTAGAATAAAGTTTCTTCACCGGTCAACTGCTTGATGACTCGATTTGTCTTATCCAATTGATTCTTCAACCCAAGAGGACTTAAGAACCAGCTTGATCGATGCCTGTAATGGTGTACTCCAAATGAATGGCCCTCCACCTTCATCCTATTGATTAATTCCGGATACTGTTCCGCGTGCTCCCCCACAACGAAAAATGTTGCCTTAACCCCGTGTTTTTCAAGTACATCCAATAGCGCCCGGGTATAAACTGGATGGGGACCGTCATCGAATGTTAATGCGATGGTCTCATCCTGCGGTATCCTTCTGATGACTCTCAGATTCAGCAACCTGATGATGACTGTACTTACAAGAGAATAAATGAAAAAAATGCCTGTTATTACAATCAAAATTCCGACCAATGGTTCTACACTCCCAGCGGACATGTTATGCACTGCCTGTCAAATAAAAGAAGCATTCCTGCTTCTTTTCCCTATGCCATCTTATAATGCTTTCTTTATTTTATCAATCTTCCTTATCCTGTTTGCAGGTGTGATAAACCTCCGCCGGTACGAACAGCACTTAAATCCCCATGCTGACCTTCCACTATGATTATCTTGTTTATAGACCCTTCACACTCTCTAAATAAACCATATTTTTATTCTTAATGTTCTGTTATATTAATAGGTATATAGTACAAACTTTTCAAGCATAAGGGAGGACTTTATGACTCGTCTTACTGAGCACCTGATCGTCATCTCTTTCGATTGTTTATCATCACAGGATTACACCATACTAAAGGATCTCCCCCACTTCAACGAATTGCTCTCTAAAGGATCCCTCTGTAAGAATGTCGAAACGATTTATCCATCTGTCACCTATCCCTGTCATGCCACCATCGTGACCGGAAATCACCCTAAAAAACACGGCATCATTAACAACACTTTCACCCAGCCAGGCAGGGTGTCTCCGGACTGGTACTGGCATCGCAGCCATATAAAAGGAACTACGTTATATGATGAGGCAAAGAAAGCAGGCATGACGACAGCTGCCTTGTTATGGCCGGTTACAGCCAAGGCCGATATTGACTATAATATGCCGGAAATCTTTGCCAACCGTTCCTGGCAAAATCAAATTCTGGTATCCCTCTTTAACGGGACTCCCCTTTATCAATTAAGTCTTAACCGCCGCTTCGGTCATATAAGGAAGGGGCTAAATCAGCCTGAGCTTGATGATTTCGTTCTGGAATCAACAGTTGCAACGATTAAAGAGAAAAATCCTCACTTACTGCTTGTTCACTTTACTGACCTTGATACCCAGAGGCATTATCATGGGTTTTCCTCGGATGAAGCCATCGCCGCCATACTCCGTCATGACCGGAGGCTTGGCAGGATCCTCGCGGCCCTGAAGGAAGCTGGAATATATGAAAACTCAACGGTCTCTGTAATCGGAGATCACAGTGCCCTTGATGAATCAAAGGCTGTGCAATTAAATGTTCTTTTGAAAGATAGAGGCTACATCTCACTTGATGCAAGGCAAAGAGTAAAGAACTGGAAAGCTTATTGTAAAGGCTGTGACGGTTCAGCCTATATTTATGTGAAAAATACGTCTGTTAAAAAGGAGATTGAGCAGCTTCTCTATGAGCTGTATGAAAACCCTTCTAACGGTATCCAACAGATTTATACCGGTGCAGAAGCAGGGGAAATGGGGGCTGACCCCACATGTGCCTTTATGCTGGAAGCCCGGATCGGCTATTATTTCAAAGATACACTGGACGGTGAACTCATCCATACCGTCACCCCGGAAGATGTAAAAGAAAAACGCTATACTTGGGGCTCGCACGGCTATTCTCCAAAAAAAGAAAACTACACAACCATATTCATGGCAGCAGGGAAAGGAATCGTTCCTCACAAAGAAATCGATGTCATGCATCTTGCAGATGAAGGTCCGACATTCGCCCGGCTGCTGGGTCTGGATTTAGGAAAAACAGACGGAAAAGTAATGGAAGAGCTGATAGAAGAATAGATAGTAGAAAAAGGAATTAGGTTTTTGGGGGGGAATAGATAATGAAACGATTTTCCAAGGAAGAAAACAGCTGGATATTTTATGACTGGGCAAACTCCGCCTATTCAATCATTATCTCAACGGCGGTTTTTCCACTATTTTATAAAGCAGCAGCCACAAATGCAGGTGTAAGTCCTTCTGATTCCACTGCCTATCTGGGTTATACCGTTGCTATCGCCACATTCATTTTGGCGATGCTCAGCCCCATTTTGGGCACCATTGCAGATTATCAAGGATATAAAAAGAAATTCTTCACCTTTTTCTTCGCTCTGGGGGTGACGTTTACTGCGATCCTTGCATTCGTGCCCAGTGATCAATGGCTACTGCTTTTGATTTTCTATACAGTGGCAGCCATCGGATCTGCAGGATCAAATGTTTTCTACGATGCTTTCCTTACCGATGTTACAACTGAAGATCGTATGAACAAAGTATCATCCAGAGGATTCGGATTCGGTTATATCGGGAGTACCATCCCGTTTATCATCAGCATTGCGATCATCGTTCTGTCGCAAAATGGAACCCTGCCGCTTTCGACCACTGCCGCAAGTAAAATCGCATTTATTATAACTGCGATCTGGTGGGGGTTGTTTTCGATCCCGCTTATTAAAAACGTACATCAGCGTTACTTCATCGAACGGGAACCGAAACCTGTAGTAAACAGTTTTAAGCGGCTGGGCAAAACACTTAAAGAAATCAGACAGTATCGTGCACTATTCTTATTCCTTCTCGCCTACTTTTTCTATATCGATGGAGTCGGAACGATTATCACAATGTCTACCGCATATGGAACAGACCTCGGCATCACGGCAACAAATTTGCTGATCATCCTGTTCGTCACGCAGGTGGTTGCCGGACCGTTCGCGATCTTGTATGGACGGCTGGCAGAGCGATTCACTGGTAAAAAAATGCTTTACGTGGGGATCAGCGTCTATATCGTTGTATGTATTTACGCTTACTTCCTTGAAACCACCCTGGATTTCTGGATTCTAGCTATGCTCGTAGCTTCTTCACAAGGTGGGATCCAGGCACTCAGCCGTGCTTATTTTGCCAAATTGATTCCTAAGAAAAACTCAAATGAGTTCTTCGGTTTTTATAATATCTTCGGTAAGTTCGCATCCATCCTGGGACCGCTCCTTGTCGGTGTCACGGCACAGGTTACGGGCGATTCCAGCAGCGGTGTATTCAGTCTGGTCATTCTCTTCATCATTGGTCTGATCATCCTTGCATTTGTACCAGAACCAAAAGCGGGCGAAGTGAACAAGCCGACCATCTTATAAGAAAAGCGCAAGCGCCTTGGTCAGGCCCGACAAGCGTTGGAGGGCCGGCCCGTGAAGTCGCTCTTTGACTTCATTGGACGGTCCGAAACGTCTCGAGGGGCTAGGCGCTGGAGCTGGACAATAAGAAAAGCGCAAGCGCCTTGGTCAGGCCCGACAAGCGTTGGAGGGCCGGCCCGTGAAGTCGCTCTTTGACTTCATTGGACGGTCCGAAACGTCTCGAGGGGCTAGGCGCTGGAGCTGGACAATAAGAAAAGCGCAAGCGCCTTGGTCAGGCCCGACAAGCGTTTTAGGACCGGCCGGGGAAGTCGCTCTTTGACTTCATTGGGCGGTCCGAAACGTCTCGAGGGGCTAGGCGCTGGAGCTGGACAATTCTAGAGATTGAACTTTACTTTCATATCAAATCAAAAAGCGCCTGTCCTCCAGAAACGGAAATTCAGGCGCTTTTCATTTAAAATGTATGAGCCATATCTTTTGCCCGGGCAATTCCGTCAGCTTTGATCTCGGCTGCTTTATCAGGCATGGCTGCATGCCCCTCAACAAATAGCCCCTGGAACGAAGGAACTCCGAAGAATTGCATGATGATATCGAGATAACGGTGGCCCATTTCCATCGCTGCAGCCGGCCCCTCCGAGTAAATGCCGCCGCGTGCCTGGATGTGGAGAGCTTTCTTATCCGTTAAAAGCCCGACTGGCCCCTCCGGAGTATATTTGAAGCTCTTTCCCGCTACTGCCACAGAATCAATGTATGCTTTCATAAGGGGAGGAAAAGAGAAATTCCATAAAGGAGTGACAAATACGTATTTATCTCCCTTAATAAATTGATCTGAAAGCTCATTTAACCGCTGTACCTTTTGCTTTTCATCAGGTGACAGCTCTTCAAACCCCTTACCTGACTGCAGCTTCCCCCAGCCGCTGAACACGTCTGCGTCAATATGCGGAATATGTTCCTTATACAAATCAATATGTACGATTTCATCTTTGGGATTCACTTCTTTATACGTATCCATAAATGCTTTTGCTGCAGCCATACTGTAAGACATAGTATCGTCATGCGGATGTGCGGTGATATACAATAATTTTGTCATGATATACCCTTCCTTAGCATTAATTTATTTGTCTATTTCATTTTGCGAAGAAAATGATATTCTATGCGCTGAAATGGAAATACCATTCAAGTATGTCATCAAAAGCAAACTCAAGTCTTTATGGTTATGAAAAAAAGATGCTGTCATCTCTGACAGCACCCCCTCTTCTTACTTTTCCTCCGATACCGCTTCGAAAGGATTAACACCGATACTTTTTCTCATTTCCCCCGTCAATTCAAATGGCTCATTCTCTGTTGGTGCACCGTCTGTCATTTGGCTGCTTCCATCGTAATGAAATGGTTTATTTTCCATCAAACAACACCTCCGTCATGTTAGGTATAATGTGTCCCCTGCCCAATGTTTTATACAGATGCGACATAAGTCCGTATCACCAAACGCCACCCCGCAAAAAACCAAGACTTTATCACTACACAATATTCACTTCTATAATTCTTTATTCCCGGAGGAAAATCCTCTAATTCTTTCACATCTTATTAAAATCCGGCAGTCAACACGAGTGGATGTATCATGGCAAATAAAAAGTCTATCCACTCAATCGTGAATAGACTTAACATTACATATGACGTTTCTGTTGTTTCGTATAGAACCTTTGCCTTTTCCTCTTGATAATCATTTCTTCCAGTGTCCCTGCCCCGAAAATGACTCCTAAAATGATGAAAAGCAGTCCTAGTAAATGTTGGGAAGTTATTTTTTCGCCTAAGAATAATGCAGCCCCTATTAATGAGAAGAACGTATTGAGATTAAGAAAGATAGAAGTTTCGGCTGCCCCAAGCTGACCGATCGAATGATTATACAGCATATGTCCCACTGCTGTCGCGATCATCGCCGAAGCGATAAACAGCATCCAGATCCAAAGAGATGATCCACTTAGTTGTGAAAGTCCCCCCGGCTCTGTTACCAAGCCGATTAAGAACAAAATCACTGATCCGAAAATAAGCATATATCCAGTTAATAAACGGGGATCCAGCGTTTTAGCTGCACGGCTGATGATAATGAAACTCAATGCTTGAGAGAATATGGAAATGAAGATCATCGCATCTCCGCCATTCAGGTTTCCGAGTCCTTCCCCACCTGATAAAACAATGATGGAAACCCCGATTCCTCCGAGAACAAACCCAATGACCTTGATGACTGTCGGCCGATTCCTTAGCAGGATGGAAGCAAGCAGTGCCGTCAGCAAAGGACCTGTTCCCAGAATGAGACCTCCATTAGTGGAGGTGGTCTGTGTTAAACCTACAGACAGAAAGTAATGATGACTCACTACATTCAACAGCCCGCCGCCAATGATGAAGATGCTTTCCCGTCTGGTAGGTCTTCTTACTTTTTTCATGATTCCCAAAATGATAAATACCGTGATCCCTGCCGTAAAGATACGCAGTGATGTAATCGTTACGGGGGTGAATTCTGTCACCAATGTTTTCAATGCGGGAACATTGAATCCCCAAATCATCATGATGAATACCAATACTAAGTATGTCTGCCACTTTTTCAATGTACTCAAGACCTTTTCTGTAGATTTCTGCAGTCATGGTTCCTGCATTTTCATTTCATCATATCACCCCTTTTACTTCTTTACTACGGTGCATCGCCAAATTCCTGTAAGAAATTTGAATCATTCAGATATTTTTATTATAAGGAGATTGAAAGAACGCTTTATGCTATAGTGAATAGCGAAAGGAGTGATTTACTATGAATAAACAAGAATTACCGCCTAAAACATGCAGCATCGATCGTCTCGTAACAAAAGAGGAAGACGTTGAACAGGTTCTTCGAGGGAAAAAGACGGCAACACGCCGTAACGGACGCTATGCAGATGTAGGAGAAATTATGGAATTGCAGGGCAAAAAGTACATAGTGGATAAAGTATATTCGCAATCTCTTGGAGAATTGACTGATGAACATGCGCGGCAGGAAGGCTTTCAAACAGTGGAAGAATACAAGGAAACCATTCTCTCCTACCATCCGGGAATGCCTTGGCATCCAAAAATGAGAGTCTGGGTACATGAATTCAGTGCCGTAAACGACTAGGTCAGTTAAATGGAACTATATTATCGTATCATTATTTATCTGCACGTTCTGAGTGTAGTAGCTTCCATCGGTCCATTTTTTATTTTACTGCCGATGATCAAGAAGCTTCGTATTGCTTCAGGAAAAGAAATGACTTCGTACCTGGATACATTCCGTTTTACTGTGAGATTATCCAAACACGCTGGACATGTGCTTGTGGGATCAGGGATCCTCTTAGTCATATTAGGTCCCTGGTCTTGGGATACCCCCTGGATCGTCATGACACTCCTCATCATGTTCTGCTCACTATTCTTTCTGGCACGTGCTTTTTCCCCGACGCTCAGAAAGTTTGACGATGATCAAGAAGAACGGGAACCTTTGATCGCAAAGTTGAAGCGAACCATTTTGACTTACCTCATCCTTCTTCTCGCGATGCTTTGGTTTATGGTAATCAAGCCAGATTTGTGGTAATTTGAAAGTTTTAAAAAAGCATATCCCATTTGACACTTCGTGCCATAGGGGATGTGCTTTTTCACATTACTTGTTAACAGCCAATTTAGTAACTTCGGATCTTAACCGTCTTTATTCTGAAAATAAAATAATAATGCTTATACATAATGATCAGGCTCAGTATCGCCTTCACGAGGATTTTATCCGTCATAAACAGTGGGATCATGATCATCACATCCGAAAATGCCATAAGAGTGATCTTTTGGCGGAGCGTCATGGAACGATTCTGGACAAACCCCTCCAAATGCTTTTTATATACACCTGTATCTTTGAACCAGATTTCAAATCGCTGTGAGCCTTTTACAAAAAAGTAGGAAGCCAATAATAAGAGCGGTGTAGTAGGGATAAGCGGAAGCACGATGCCGATGATTGCGATTGTCATGAAAACAAACCCCAATGCGATAAAAAGACCTTTCTGAAGACTTTTCACTTGCCTGCTCCCTTCTCCGATCAAGTTTCTTCTTTCTTCATTATTGTATGTACCTTCCCGTAACATCTCAAGTGACATTATTAAACATATTTGAAGGCCCTTCCGTTGCTTAATGACAGCGTGGGAAGGGCCTTCAATTAAGCTATTCTCTATCTTTGGAATTGAGCATTTTCATGAAGTAGGCGGATGGGAGCAGGAGTCCGATGGCTGCTTCCATAAGGGCGAAGAAGCGTAAATGACCTACTGGAAGAAAGTCCCCGTATCCTACCGCCAAGATCGTCACCCCGCTGAAATACAGGTAATTGGAAAAGGAGTGGGTGACTGGCTGTCCATCCGGCACGCTGTATCGCAATACGGTACCATTCATGCCCAATCCATAATAAAGGACGGCAAATGCAATCATAACTCCCATCAGCACGAAGAAAAGTTTATAGAACATCTTTGCACTGAAGTAACTGTATCTGAATTCTTTATTTTTAAAGAAATAGATTAAGTTAATGAGAATGAATATGATTGCTCCTACTACTAGCAGATTACCCAAAACTGAAGATGCCTCCTTAATCTTTAATCCGTTCTTTATTTACCACTTTCAGGATGTTTAAAACCACTGATTTTCAAAGTAACACGGTCTTTTCCCTTCAGAAATGCAAGGGGCCTCCTTACAGTCTTCTAAACTACCTTCACGAATGTTTTTTTTATGTTAAACTAAGAAAGTTGTTTTAAATATACATGTTTACTAGAAACGAGGAGGAACCATCATGGATTTTCTATTTCCATTGGGGCTTGCAATTTCATCAGGTGCCGTCATTGCCCTGTTAAAAATCATTGCGATTGATATAATCCTGTCAGGAGACAATGCGATCGTCATCGCTATGGCTACAAGGGGCTTGCCCAAAGAGCTTCAAAACAAAGCCATCTTTTGGGGTACTGCAGGTGCCGTCATTTTACGTATTCTATTCGCTGCAATCATTGTGTACTTGCTGAAGATTCCTTTTGTGCACTTGATAGGTGGAATTCTACTTTTATGGATTGCTTATAAAGTATTGGTGGAAGAAGAAGGGGAAGCTGATATCAAGTCTCACACAGGAATGAAACAAGCGATTACAACCATCATTCTGGCAGATGCAGTGATGAGCCTTGATAATGTTGTGGCTGTTGCTGGTGCTGCGCATGGTCATCTTGGGATGATCGCACTCGGTGTATTTATTTCTATCCCTATCATGATTTTCGGATCAAAGGCGATTGTGAAAGTACTTGAGAAATATCGCTGGATAGCCTATTTAGGTGCTGGGATCCTGGCATATACTGCAGGAGAAATGATTGTCGGAGATCATCAATTCATGAATCTTCTGAACATCCACCACGGACCTGCAACTTATGTAATTTCATTCGGCCTGACAGCTGCTGTCCTGTTGATCGGTTATCTTGTCAATAAGAAATCTGCCGGTTCCGTTTCAGAAGAAAGACTTCACGAGGCAAATTGATAGTTAAAAAGATGCTTACTGCGAGGAGTAAGCATCTTTTTTATTTGACCATATTTTCCGGAGCATCCCAAATGATGGCTAGTTGATCACTGTCATCCTGCTGGAGAACCGGCCGTTCAGTTCACCATCATCTTTTTGACAAGTTCTCTATTTTTCTTTTTGAAGACATCGTTATGGGATGACACCATCGCTATTTTATCCGCTTCAGGCTGAATGTATTTCTTGGCTCTATTGACAGCATTGGCCGCATCCTGGAAAGCTCCAGCGATCAAGTTTACCTTTCCTTCATGCATCAGGATATCACCTGCAGCATACAGACCTTCAATGGACGAATCGCTTGTGGACGTCCCTTCAATGTAGAAATCATTCACCATTTTAACATTCAAGCTGCTGTTCTTCAGCAAAGATGCATCAATTTCATAACCGTGATTGATGATCACTTCATCGATATCAAGATAGGATACTTCTCCCGTCTGGTGATTCGTCAACTGTACCTTTTCAATCCGTTCATGATCACCATCCGCCATCAGCTTGGTTATCGATGTATGAAACAAACATTCGGCAGAGCTGTTTAACAGCTGGGCACATTGGGCTTCGTGGCCATTCAGTGCTTCTTTTCGATACGTTACATACACCTTTTTAGCGATCGGTTCCAACTCATTTGCCCAGTCCACTGCCGAATTCCCGCCGCCGGAGATAACGACTGTCCTGTCTTTAAAACTTTTCAACGACTTCACTGTATAATGCAAATTAGAAACTTCAAAGCGCTCAGCACCTTCAATATCAAGCTTCTGAGGATTGATGATTCCACTTCCAACAGCCACAATGACACTCTTAGAGAAATGCTTCTGTCCTGAAGACCCCTCAAGAATGAACAAGCCTTCCTCATTACGTGTAATGCTTTCTACCTTTTCATTCAGCACAACTTCCGGATCGAAGGTCAGCCCTTGCTGAACGAGCTGCTTGATCAGTTCCGCTCCTGGTGTAGGGGTCAGTCCCCCTACATCCCAAATCATTTTCTCCGGATATACATGTATTTTCCCGCCTAACATCGGCTGATACTCTATGATCTTTGTTTTCATTTCTCTAAGACCGCTGTAAAAAGCAGAGTAAAGCCCTGCCGGACCTCCTCCGATTATCGTTACATCAAATAATTCATGCCCTTTCATGTCCGTCCACTCCCCGCAATCAATCACTATTGATTATCATTCTCAATTACATACTACCTCTTTTTCTTCGATGTGACAATGAAAAATTCTATTGACATTGGTAAAAAAGAATTATAGTATGGTATTGTTCGAGAATGAGAATCGTTATCATTAAATTCCAATAATAAATGGAGGGCTCAACATGGTTCGCCTATATACGGATGAATTAAACATTGGCTATGGTGACCACTTAATTGTGAAAGATCTTAGCGTTCAAATACCGGATAAACAAATCACCACCATCATCGGATCGAACGGTTGTGGAAAATCGACTTTGCTGAAAGCGATTACCCGCATCATTTCACACCAATCCGGCAATGTTCTATTGGATGGTGAAAATATATCCAAAGGGAATACGAAGGAACTTGCCAAAAAAATGGCGATCCTTCCACAGACTCCTGAAAGTGCAGGAGGGTTGACTGTCGGGGAATTGGTTTCCTACGGACGCTTCCCCCATCAAAAAGGGATGGGACGTCTGTCCAAGAAAGATTACGACATCATCAATTGGGCACTTGAAGTGACAGGTACCTCTGACTTTAAGTACAGACAGGTCGACGCATTATCCGGAGGCCAAAGGCAGCGTGTGTGGATTGCCATGGCTCTGGCTCAGGAAACGGATATCATTTTCCTTGATGAACCGACTACATACCTGGATATGGCTCACCAGCTGGAAGTACTGGAACTCCTGCAAAAACTGAATGCAGAGCAGGGACGGACCATCGTCATGGTACTTCATGACTTGAATCAGGCAGCACGCTTCGCCGACTACATCGTCGCCCTCAAAGAGGGAGAAATCGTCAAAGCCGGTACTTGTGAAGAAGTCATCACCTCTGAAGTCCTGAAGAAAGTATTCCAAATTGACGCTGCGATCGGAAGAGACCCTCGAACTAATAAACCAATGTGCATCACATACAACTTACTTAAAGGAGAAGATCAACATGAAAAAATGGATGATTCCATTTACTCTGCTGTTGGTGCTATTAGTTAGTGCATGCGGCAACGGTACAACAGATGATAAAGGAAAAGAGTCAAATAAAGACAGTAAAACTGAAACCATCACTTACGAATCAGAAAACGGACCAGTTGAAGTTCCGGCAGACCCGAAGCGTGTCGTCGTTCTTTCCTCTTTTGCAGGGAATGTCATGGCACTTGACGTAAATGTGGTTGGTGTCGATTCCTGGTCTAAAATGAACCCCCGCTGGGAAGATGATTTAGAAGGTGTAGAAGAAGTATCTGATGAAAGTCTTGAGAAGATCATCGAACTGAACCCGGATCTGATCATCGGATTATCCAATATCAAAAATGTTGATAAACTAAATGAAATTGCCCCTACTGTCACTTATACATATGGGAAAGTTGACTATCTGACTCAACATATCGAAATTGGAAAACTATTAAACAAGGAAAAAGAAGCGCAAGCATGGGTGGATGACTTCAAAAAGCGTGCTCAGGAAGCAGGCGATGAAATCAGGGCCAAGATTGGTGAAGATGCAACCGTTTCCGTCATTGAAAGCTTCGATAAGCAATTATACGTATACGGAAACAACTGGGGACGCGGTACCGAAATCCTCTATCAGGAAATGAACCTGAAGATGCCTGAAAAAGTGAAAGAACAAGCTCTTGAACCTGGATACTTTGCTCTCTCGACAGAAGTCCTTCCTGAATATGCAGGTGATTATGTCATTCTGAGCAAAGACTCGAATGGCGACAATTCATTTATGGAAACTGAAACATTCAAAAAGATTCCTGCTGTGAAAAACGACCAGGTATTTGAAGTGAATATGATGGAATTCTATTTCAATGATCCACTTACACTGGATTATCAGCTTGACTTCTTTAAAGAAAAATTCCTGGATAACTAATAAGAACAGCCGAAGCGGCTCGTTCAGCTAAATCGGGCCGGAAATGTGTTCCTTGCCTTCTTGGTCCATTTAGCTTATGAATCAAAGGAGCTGGCCGTACATGCTGGACAATGGAGGAATTCTTATGAAAAGAATTCCTCTTCCTTTATACTCCAAAAAAGAGATGATGATTGATAATGACTACTCCAAATCAGCGATATATACCATTTATAATAAAATTAATGGCTTCAGTGGTGATTTTTGCTGCCTGCTTTTTCATTTCAATGATTTTTGGTGCGGCAGATACCACTGTAAAAGACGTTTGGTTTGCTCTTACTTCTTTCGAGATAAGTGAAAAAGCAACCATCCTTCAGGAAATCCGTTTTCCTCGTGCAGTCGCTGCAATTTTTGTCGGTGCTGCCTTATCTGTTTCAGGAGCCATCATGCAAGGAATGACAAGGAACCCGCTGGCAGACCCTGGACTGCTGGGGTTGACTGCCGGGGCGAATGCCGCTCTCGCCATCACCCTTGCCTTCATCCCCTCTGTGAATTCACCGGGAATTATGATTGCTTGTTTTATCGGCGCCGGGGCAGGGGCTCTTATGGTTTTCGGAATCAGCTCTATGAAAAAAGGCGGCTTCTCTCCTCTTCGGATTGTATTGGCAGGGGCAGCCGTGTCTGCTTTTTTATTCGCTATTGCAGAAGGCACCGGCCTTTTCTTTAAGATTTCAAAAGATGTTTCCATGTGGACTGCAGGAGGTTTGATCGGAACTACATGGGGGCAGCTGCAAGTGATCGCCCCATTCATTGTCGCGGGAATTGTTGTTTCACTCTTCCTGTCGAGGCAGCTTACAATCCTCAGCCTGAATGAAGAAGTTGCCGTAGGATTGGGCCAGCGGACGGCTTTTGTCAAATCGATTCTTTTCATCGTCATTATTTTATTGGCGGGTGCTGCTGTTGCACTTGTGGGGAATATGGTGTTCATCGG
The DNA here is from genome assembly GCF_013179555.1 of Bacillus haikouensis. Lineage (GTDB taxonomy): Bacteria > Bacillota > Bacilli > Bacillales > Bacillaceae_B > Rossellomorea > Rossellomorea haikouensis_A. The sequence continues at coordinate 13,988 of NZ_JABMCR010000004.1, read as the reverse complement.
ATTGATGATCCCTCATATCGTTCGTGTGATCACCGGTACAGACTACCGTTTCATCATACCTGTCTCTACTCTGCTTGGAGCATCATTCTTGCTGCTTGCAGATACTTTGGGGCGGACCATTCACGCTCCTTACGAGACACCTGTAGCGGCTATTGTCGCGATGATGGGCTTGCCTTTCTTCCTCTTCATCGTTAATAAAGGAGGGAAAGGTTTCTAATGATACATCCTGACTTAATAAAAAAGCAAAGAATACTAATTATGGTGCTGTTGATTTTAATTCTTGTCACTGCGTTCGTAAGTATTGGAATAGGGTACTCTTCGGTTTCATTTGACCGGCTCTTCCCTACACTATTAGGGAATGGAAACTTCAAAGATGAATTCATCCTGTTTTCCATCAGGCTTCCGAGGATCATCATTACCCTTCTTGCAGGTATGGCACTTGCTCTATCCGGCTCGATTCTGCAGGGAATCACCCGCAACGACCTGGCCGATCCGGGAATCATCGGAATCAATTCAGGAGCAGGAGTTTCGATAGCGATATTCTTTTTATTCTTCCCGATCGATGCCGCCTCCTTTGCATATCTGCTGCCGATTGTTGCCTTCGTTGGCGCCCTGATAACAGCATGCTTTATCTATTTATTTTCATATAGCAAAAGAAACGGTTTACAGCCTGTGCGTCTGGTGCTGGTGGGTGTCGGATTTTCGATGGCTTTCTCCGGACTTATGATTATATTGATTTCAGCCGCCGAGCGTCAAAAGGTCGATTTCATTGCTAAATGGCTTGCGGGAAGCATCTGGGGAACGGACTGGCCATTTATTTGGGCGATCATTCCCTGGCTAGCATTGCTTATACCCCTCACTCTCTATAAATCTCAGATGCTGAATCTGCTCGGGTTGAGTGAGCCTGTCTCTGTCGGAGTTGGAATTTCTATCAATCGTGAACGATTTCTTATGCTCATCGTTGCAGTGGCTTTGGCCGCATCCTCGGTTTCCGTTACAGGCGGGATTGCCTTTATCGGCTTGATGGCTCCTCACATGGCAAAGGCTTTAGTCGGACCCCGTAATCAGATGTTCATTCCGGTGGCCATTTTACTTGGCGGCTGGCTCTTGATGCTTGCCGATACGATCGGCAGAAATATATTGGAGCCGGACGGTATTCCTGCCGGGATCATGATAGCTTTGATAGGGGCGCCATATTTTATGTATTTGTTGTTGAAGAAATAAAATATCGAAAAGAAAAGGTGGTAACGGGACTTCCGTTACCACCTTTCGTTTTATCTGACAGATGCTTGCGGCTCGCGGCCTTTGTTCTCCATTTCAGTTTCCGCCTCTATGACTGTTTTTTTACTCCAGAAGGTTGCGATTATCGGGCCTGAGATGTTGTGCCAGACAGCCGCTATGACACTCGGGAGTGCTGCGAGAGGACCGAAATGGGCCGTTGCCAGGGCAACGCCCAGACCAGAGTTCTGCATACCGACTTCAATCGAGATGGCACGACGTTTGCTTTCATCCAATTTCATCAGGACGGCTGTCCCATAACCCAGCGCCAAACCAAATATGTTATGCAGCATCACAGCCGAGAAAACCATGATACCGGATGATGCAATATTCTCCACGTTTGCAGAAACAACTGCTGACACAATAATGATGATTGCTGCCACCGAAATCAAGGGGATGACATTCAAACTTTTTTCCACGGTACCTGGGAACAGCCTTTTAATTACCAATCCGAGCGTGATCGGGATGATGATCACCTGTACGATCGACAGGAACATGGCATAGGGGTCGACCGGGAGCCACTGTCCGGCCAGCGCCAATAAAATTAGAGGAGTGGCAAGTGGCGCCATCAGTGTAGAGAGCGACGTCATCGCAACCGATAATGCCAGATTCCCTTTTGCTAAATAGACCATGACGTTAGAAGCTGTCCCGCCCGGAACCGAACCTAACAGCACCAAGCCTGCTGCAAGCTCCTTCGGCAGACCCATCACATATGCGATTGCAAATGCCCCGAGCGGCATGATAATGAATTGAGCAAGTACTCCTGTAATGACAGGGAGCGGTTTTTGAAGAACAAGTTTGAAATCAACCGGCTTCAATGTCAGCCCCATCCCGAACATGACCACACCGAGAAGGATCGTGATATAGCTCCCTAATGGTAAAAATGGTGCAGGAATGAAATAGGCTGCCCCTGCCACAAAAATGACCCAGACAGCGAAATACTTGCCTGCCAGATGACTGATGGTTTCTAGCATTCTCATCCCTTTTCCTCCTTTCCTGTATGAATCAGTTTATGGGGATTCATCAGCCCCGTTGGATCAAGGGCATCTTTTATATTATTCATGACCTGCAGTGCCCCGCCATGCTCCCTCTGCTGATATTTCATCTTTCCGGCTCCGACCCCATGCTCTCCGGTACACGTCCCGTTTCTTTGAAGGGCATATTCTACGATCTTTTCATTGAATTCCTCTGCTTTTTGAACTTCTTCCGTGTCGCTTAGGTCGAGCATGACAAGTGCATGATAGTTTCCATCGCCGACATGGCCGAGGATACCTCCTGTAAGATTAAGCTCATCAAGCTTTTCGCGGGCGTTTTTGATCGCTCCGGATAACTCGGAAATAGGGACGCACACATCTGTTACCATCATCTTTTTACCAGGATTGCCGTGGACATATGCATACGCAAGATTATGTCGAGCATCCCACAATTTATTCCTGGCTGCCTGGTCTTCCTCGAAATGAACCTCCTTACAGCCATGGTCTGAAACGATTTCCTGCATGAATGCCACATCCTGCTTCAGCCCTGCTTCATTCCCGTGAAATTCCAGAAACAAGGTGGGCTTTTCTATGTAATCGGTATCGCTGAACAGATTTACCTGCCTCATGGAGGCCTCATCAACCAGTTCCACTCTGGCAACCGGTATCCCAGCCTGCAGTATCGATACAACCGCTTCGACTGCATTGTCAATATGAGGGAATGAAGCTCTTGCAGCCAATATGTGTTCAGGTATTCCATATACTCTCAATGTCAATTCAGTAAAGCAGCCAAGCGTCCCTTCAGATCCAACAAATAAATGGTTCAGATTATAGCCTGATGAAGATTTTTGTGCAAGGTTTCCCGTGTGTATGATTTCGCCCGATGCAAGCACGACTTCCAAATCCCTCACCTGATCTCTCATCACACCATATTTGACGGAGGTCGTACCGCTTGCATTCGTGGCAGCCATCCCTCCCAATGTCGCATCTGCACCAGGATCGACTGAGAAAAATAAACCGTGTTTCTTCAGTACCTTATTTAGCTGGGACCGGGTCACACCCGGCTGCACTCTGACCAGGAAATCCCTATCCCTTACTTCGAGGACCTTGTTCATCTGAGAAAAATCAATGCAGATTCCTTTGTCATAAGGAATCACGTGACCCTCCAGGCTTGTACCTAAACCAAATGGGACAATCGGAGTCTTATTTGCACTAGCCAATTTTACAATCCTGCTAACTTCCTCTGCACTCTCTGGGAACACAACAATATCAGGAGAGAACGGTTGATGATAAGATTCATCCTTCCCATGCTGTTCCAGAACCGTTTCATTTGTTGTTACTTGATGACTTTTCAGCACTTCCTTTAATTCATGAAGCAGCCCTTTCACTTTAACTGTCATCCAGCTCTCCTCCTTTGGCCAATTTGTATAATGTATGCAATTATACATAATAATCTGAATTTTGCAATAGAATTGAATGTTTTTAATTCATTTGTAAAAAAATTCAGCAGTACGGAAAGTTTAAAGAAAACTCCCTGAGGGAAACAAAGAAATAATTCAATCATAAAAGGAGGCACTCACAGTGAAAACATTAACCATTGAAGTTGAGTATTCTCAAGAGGCTTTATCTGCTGATAAAGCAAAAGATCAAATTAAAAAGGCACTGGACGGGTCTGATTTTAAAGTCGTTTCCTTTGCAGACACTCAATCAGATACGGATTCCTCTTATAATAAAATGCACTCTTCCCTGCCGAATCAGCCAAAAGGAGCAGATCCGGATGTCAATTCTACAGGAGCCGGCGGTATGGTTTCACCTGACTCAAGCGGATATCCGAATAATAATGACTGATTTTAGCTGGGACAAAGCTAAAAACGAAATGAACATAAATAAATACTAATAAAAAACCCAAACTGATTTAAATCCTGGAATTCAAATCAGTTCGGGTTTTATTTAGACTATAACACTTTTGTTCCGGCCTTTTCCCCATCACTATTGTTTCATCGCTGCATCAATGAATTCCATCACCCGGTGCTTGTATTCTTCTTCCTTGTCCAGGAACCCTTGTGTATGTCCGACACCAGGTATGATCCATAATTTTTTTTCACCTGATGTTTTTTCATACAATTGTTCAGCCATTTCCGACGGAACAAGCTCGTCCTTCTCACCATGGATGATAAAAAGTGGTAAATCACTTTTCTTTTTCTGAACCTGATTCAGAGCAGATGCTTCCTCAAATGAAAACCCGGCCCGTATTTCAGTTACCAGGCTAGTGATATCAATCAGCGGGAAAGGAGGAAGATGGTAAAGGTACTTCAACTGATGAGCCATTTCATCTTTGACTGAAGTGTATCCGCTGTCCGCTATGATTCCTTTTACTTCATTGGGAAGGTCTTCACCGCTTGCCATCAGGACGGTCGACGCACCCATTGAGAAGCCGTGAAGGAAGATGGAGGTTTCATTCTTTTCTTCTATGACATAATCAACCCATTTTCTTAAATCGTTCCGGTCATGCCACCCATATCCTATATAGTCCCCTCCACTTTTCCCATGTCCTCTTGCATCGGGTTTCAATATGTTATATCCCTTTTCATAATAAAATCTTGTCACTTCTGGCAATTGCTCGTTGTTTCCTTTATAGCCGTGAGCCAATATAACCGTTTTCCCAATTGGTGCATCGTTTTTCAGATAAAGTGCACTCAGGGTCAAACCATCGTCACTTTGTATTTCCACTTCTTCGAAATCCTGTTTTTCCGTCCAGCTCCTTAGGTCCTGCAGCCGTTTCTGTTCTTCTTCCAGTGCACTCACCGCTTCAACTGCTTCCTCTGTGCCGTATAGCTTGATCGCTTCATCACTGCGGTTGATGGCGACGTTATAAAAATAATTCGCAGCACCGACAAGAACGATAACTGTTATTAATAGCAGCCAACTTATAATTAAGCCGATGCGTTTTATCATATCGGTATCTCCTTCACTACTATTCTTGCAATACACTTACTTGATACCCCGGAGATTTTTACTAGAAACCTTTTATATTGAGGAAATGTTTCTCAATATAAAAAGCACTCATTAACCCGGAGCGCTTTTCATAACGATATTATTTTTTCTCTAATTCCTTTACCCTTTTTTCAAGTTTACTCGCCATCGATAATGCAATGATTGCTACACCAAGTGAACCTGCAGCAATTGAAAAAGCAAAAATTATTCCGGTCTCCATACATGTTCCTCCCTCTAAGTTCTTGAGACGCAATTCAGTTTAGAAAATGCTTCAAAGTGATGGTGCAAGTCATATGCAGCAATAATCTGCAATCTCATAACTGCCTCTGACAAATTAAATTTGGCTTATTTATGAAATCTACCTATTAATAGTAAATGAATTTCATAAGGAGTAAAGGATTTTTTTGGAAAATAAGCCTTATCCCCTATTCAGATCATCTTAACGGGGATAAGGCTTTATGAATGATGGACTAACGATTAGTTCCCTTTACCTGTTGTCACTTCTTCTTGAGGCTCATCCTTATGAGAGCTTAGAGCAGAAGCTGCCTCTTCCTCTGCTGTTGAATCAGAAATTGCCGGCTGCTGAATGGTTCTTTCAGGTCGTCTATTTGCATAAGACCTTAGCAATTCACCCACATCAATCCCCGTCATTTCCTTCAAAGGCTCCTGCATATCGACCATCGTTTTTGTGATGCTTTTGCCAAATGACGGGACACCCTGGCCATTACCGGAATCGATGATCTTAACCGAATCGATGTTGTTAAGAGGCTGTGCAATCTTCTCTGCAAAAACAGGAAGCATCTCAATCAGTTTTTCTGTAATGATGACGTCTCCGTGTTTCTCCATTGCTTCAGCAAGAAGTTTACGTGATTCTGCTTCTGCCTTACCGCGCTGCCTGATGACATCCGCTTCAGCAGAACCCTCTTCACGTCGGATTTTCGCTTTCGCTTCCCCGTCTATCTCAGCTTTACGCGCTTCTGCTTCTGCCTTACGTGTTGTTTCATAGTATTCGGCGTCAGCTTTCGTTTGACGCACTTTTGATTCTTCAGCCTCGAGCTTAACAGCCCGTTCGCGCTCAAGGAATTGAAGCGTCAATTCTTCTTCTTTTACTTCTTTTGAAAGCTTGGCTTTCTCCAATTCGTATGATTGTTCTGACTTCGCACGCGCACGCTCTGTTTCTTCCTTGAATGCCGCATCTTTGATGTCTTTTTCCTTTTTGGACTCGGCAATGGAAATTTGGCGCTTGTATTCTTCTTCCTTTGCTTCCTGATCGGTCTGTGCACGGTGAATCCGCGTTTCACGTTCAGTATTCGCCTCGGCGATTTCAGCCTGTTTGCGGACTTCCGCGATGCGGGGGCGTCCCAGGTTCTCTAAGTATCCATTTTCTTCATCCGCATCTCTTATGTCCGTCAAGCCGAGAGACGTGATTTTGAAGCCCATCAGATCAAGCTGTTTCTGGGCGATTTCTGATACGTCGGCGTTAAACTTCTCACGATTGCTGTTTATGTCCTCCACGGTCATTTTTGATAGGATTGCGCGAAGATTACTTCCTAATACTTCAATGATTTCATCTTCGATTTCCTTTTGATCCTTTCCAAGGAATTGTTCCGCATAGTTAGCGATTCCGTTCAGTGTGTCGGCCACCTTGACCATTGCTACGGCATCGGCCACGATCGGCACCCCGCCGTTTGTATAGACACGAGGTGTCGACAGCTTCAATTGGAAAGAAGTCAGATTAACAGGCGTAGACGTTTGGAATCTTCTCAGGCGGTATCCCCCGCCCCTGATGATTTTCATGGAACGCCCTTCCTGATCGGTGAAAATATTCGTCTCTTTCTCGGGATCCCCGAGTTTCGGACCCGTAATAATCAAAGCCTGATTGGACCGTGCAGTACGGTACCGGAATCTCATCCAGAAATAATACGCAATTCCGGCGATCGCTGCCACGATCAAAACAGGAATTAGGAACATAATTGCTCCAATTGCAGTTAATGAACCCATATTTACCTACCCCCTGATAAATTTTTCAGCAGTGAAATTTGTCTCTGCTATTAAAATGGTTATATGACTATTTACGGATGAGAGGCTCTAAAGGTTTCATAAAAATGGGAAATTAACAGTTTATTCCCTTACAAATGACAAAATTAAGTGTGGCGGCGTCGAATATGGTAGAATTATAGCGTTCACAATTTCATAATTGCTTATTGGTGAAAAGTGTCTGTTGACGCTCTTCTTAAAAGGGAAGTTGGTGAAACTCCGACGCGGTCCCGCCACTGTAAGGCCGAGATTACTTATGAAGCCCACTGTTTCCGTTTAGGATATGGGAAGGGATAAGAGATTGACGAAGCCGAGCCAGGAGACCTGCCAATCGGGAAGAACACAGAGTTCCTACGGGAGATAGGAGGGTGTTACGCTAAATGGAACAACACATCTGGTATCATTGGATCCTGATCGTTTGTCTGGAATAGCTGCATCTTCTTTATAAAAAGAAGATGCTTTTTCATTTTAAAGATATAATAGGAGATGAAACATGATGGAACAAGCTTATCCAACTGAACGTTCACGTACGATCCAAACGAAATTGGTGCTGCCACCGGACACCAACCACATGCAAACAATCTTTGGAGGTAAAGTATTAGCCTATATCGACGAAATCGCAGCGCTATCTGCGATGAAACATTCCAGTTCAGTGGTGGTTACGGCATCCATTGATTCGGTTGACTTTCTCTCATCTGCAACCGTCGGTGATGCACTGAGCCTGGAAGCGATTGTGACTTCGACCGGAAGGACTTCAATGGAGGTTTATGTGAAGGTATTTTCTACGAATCTACTGACAGGAATTCAAACCCTCACCACTGAATCCTTTCTTACGATGGTAGCCGTTGATGAAAACGGAAAACCAAAGCCCGTCCCAAAGGTCATTCCGGAAACCGAGGAAGAAAACCGGCTGTTCAACACCGCCCTCAAGCGGAAAGAACATCGAAAGAATAGGGCGTTGATTAAGTAAAGAAATTGGGGATGAACACTTTACTGTTCATCCCTTTTTTACCAACAGGCCATATTCAGGCCGAAGAATCCGCCACTGAAACTCCCAGCAGGGTTTAATAGTCCTACCAATAAAAAAACACAGCTCCCAATATGACACCTGTCCACGCAACAGAGGCTATCCAGCCTACCCTCAGTAAGTCCTTATCTGTAAAATAACCATAAGTGTAACTGATCAAATGTACAGGGGACTGGGTTACCAGAAAGAACCCCGGGACGCATGCAAGGAACACCGGCATGGCAATATGCAAGGGCGATAAAGCCGGGATCGAATTTCCAATCGTAATAGCCAACGGAAGCATGATTGTCAAGAAACCTAATATATTCACAAATACAACCCGGATGACGCTTGTGCTGATGACAAGTATCAAAATGACAACCCAGGGGGAGTGACCTGCAAGGATACTGTTTAAACCTGCAGCCATCCAATTGATTGTATCGGTTCTTATTAACATTCCGGATACCATTAAAGTCGAAGCAAAAAAGAGGATCAAATCCCAATCAATGGACTTTCTTGCCTGCTCCCAACTCCAAACCCCCGCGAAAGGAAATACTGTCACACAAGCACCAAGAAGGCCGATTTGAGGGATTGAATACCCATGTAAAGGCTGAGTGACCCATAGCACCAGTGTCCCTCCTATGATACACATTACTTTCTTTTCGTTAGTGCTAAAAGGTCCCAATTCACCGATTTTCCTCTCAATCAACGTCAACAATAGTTTTCGGTCTATTTTTTCAGGAGGGAATACAAACAGAAATATCACCCACAGAATCAAAATAAACAGCAAAACCGGGATCCCAAATAAGATAAACCATTTTATGTAGTTCAAATCGGGTGATACCTCATTCATGATTCCGAACGCATAGATAGTGGAGCTTGCCCCGGTTGCAACGAAAGCACCTGAAATCGCAGCTAGATACGCAATCCCGATAAACAGGGATTTACCTAAATGGCGAACGTCCCCTATTTTCTTTAAACTTTTCATTAGACTGTCCAGGACTGAGGAAACCAGACTTCCTTTCCCCACATTAGAAGGAATCAGAATGGACAGCACAAGCATCAACAAAAAAGAAATGAATATCAATGCTTTTCCGGAACCCCTTGAGAGCCTTAGCATATAGAGAGATACCCTGCTTGCAAGCCCTGTTTCAATGAAGGCTGTTGAGATAATAAATGTTGAGAATAATAGCCATACGATTCCAGTACTAAAATAGCTCAACGTTTGTTCATAAGTGAAAAAATGGAATGAAAGAAGCAGAATGAATATCAATGAACTGAAGGCAAGCGGAAATACTTTCCCTATCCATAATATTTGAATGATGATAAGAGCCGCGATTGCTTTCCATTTATCATCCCACCCAAAAACAGGCAAAAAGAACAAGCCATACATGAATAAAGTAATGATCAATAATAGTGGTTTTTTCATCGTTATTTCTCCCGTCCGTGAAATCTGCAACCAAAAGGAAAAAGTCACCGATAATCAGGTGACTTTCTTACTTCTCAACCACTAAACATCAATTCGTAATCTTTGTATCCTTCTTATTCCCGAGTACATAGCGGGCGGCAGCAGAACCCGCCAATTTCCCATAAACTGCTCCTGACATCAGCCCAGATCCTCCAGGATAGTTGTGATAGAAGATTCCTCCCACCATTTCTCCCGCAGCGAACAACCCGGATAATGGTTTATTATCCTTTTTTAATACTTCTCCTGATGAATTTACATGCAGTCCGCCAAATGAGAAAGTAATACCGCACGTCACAGGGTATGCATAGAATGGGCCATTTTCAATTTTTAATGCCCAGTTCGTTTTTTCAGGTGTTAACCCGGTTGTTTTCTTTCCGTCTTTCTCTGTCGGATTGTATTCTCCGCCTTGAACGGCATCATTATATTCTTCGATTGTTTTGAGAAATTGCTGTTTGTCTACAGGCAGTTGATTGACTAGTTCAAGCAGAGATTCACCCTTATAATAGGTTGCTTCTTCCAAGTCATATTCCTTTCGAAGCAATGGACGTACCTGGGAATCATAAATCTGATAAGCAACATGATCCGGTTGTTTCAATATTTCCCGTCCATATTTTGCGTACGTATAATTTCTGAAGTCAGCTCCTTCATCTACGAACCGTTTCCCATCTTTATTAAGCATGATACTCAGAGGGTAGGAATGTTTCTTATAAATATCCCCCGGTTTATTGAAGTCGCCGACTTTTGGAGCATTATAATCTGTCCCGATTGAATGACAACCGGAATATTCCCCAAACTTCTCTGCTCCAATCGCTGTCGCCATCGAAATACCATCACCCGTGTTGTATTCAGTACCCCGGACGATTGCTGCTTCCCATTCGTCACCGAGTTGCTCACTTCGAAACGTTTTATTTGCTTCAAGACTTCCGCATGCCAGAATAACGCCGGTTGTTTCAACAGTCATCCTTTTTCCATCTTGCTCGACGGCCACACCGCAGATATTTTCTTCTTTTTTCATGAGCTCAACTGCTGCTGCTTCATACCAGATATCGATCCCAAGCTCCTGTGCACGGGTAAAGAGCTGTTCCATCAATCCAATTCCTTTATTTTCTGTCTTAACTGGGAGACCTCCCCAAAATTGTCGCTTGCCATCCTTTTCATAGGACTGATTTTCGTAGTTCAATTCAAATTTAACTCCGTGTCCTTTCATCCAGACCAATGTTTCAAACGAACGATTCACCAGCTGTTTCGCAAGTTCCGGCTGACTCTCGCCTTTGGTGACGCGCATGATGTCTTCATAATAGTCGTCTTCATGATAGTCCGGCATGACGACAGCAGCTGCATCCTCATCTGTTAGATCAGGTACGACTTTCCGGATGTCCTTGAGGTTATGATATGCCACCCTGATCGCTCCATCAGTGAAGAATGAATTTCCGCCCCTCTTATGCTCAGGTCCTTTCTCCAATACCAACACTTTCGCTCCTTCTTCACAGGCCGATATCGCAGCACATAAAGCAGCGTTTCCGGCGCCTACAACAACTACATCATATGACGTTTGATTTGACATTTCCATTACCTCCTATTGCTACATGTCTTTTGTAATCGGGTTAACAGGGTCTTTCCCCTTCTTCTTAAGTGCTTTTATAAGCAATGGATAGAACAAAGATAGAAGAGTCAAGACAGCTAGGCCGATTGCTATCGGTGTTTCAAAGAAGATACCCAGGTTTCCATTCGATGAGAGCACCGCCATTCTAAAATTCTGTTCCATATCAGCCCCGACAATCAATGCCAGTACCAGTGGGGCAATCGGGAAATCCATTACCTTTAAAAATAAGCCGAAAACTCCGAAAATTAATAATAAAAAGAAGTCCACAGCACTGTAACTGAGTGTGTATGTTCCAATAAAGGCCAGGATCACAATGACCGGATATAAGACCTTGGCCGGCGTATCAAGAATTTTCACTAATAGTCCAACTAGTAAAATATTGATGATAACCAGCGCGATATTCCCTATGAACATACTATTGATCAAAGTCCAAACGGTATTCGGATCGTTTTCAAAAAGTAAGGGTCCGGGCTTCATCCCGAGCATGACAAGCGCTCCAAGCATGACAGCTGTAGTCCCTGAACCTGGTATCCCCATTGTTAATAATGGGATCATTGCTCCCACTGAAGCAGCGTTATTTGCTGACTCCGGTGCCGCAAGTCCTTCCACAGCACCTTTTCCGAACTCTTCGGGCTTTTTTGAGATTTGCTTCTCGGTCGAATAGCTGATCATGGAAGCAATCGAACCTCCAGCACCCGGGAGAACCCCAACTATGAACCCAAGCGGGCCGCTTCTGAGAATGGGCCACATTGACCGTTTCCACTGTTTTTTAGTGAACCAGATTTTACCGACTTTCTTTTTCTCTTTTTGCACATGATCTATCTTCAAGTAGTTGTAAAGCACTTCACCTACTGCATAAACCCCAATGATGACAATTAAGAAATCAATTCCTTCACTTAAATGGGAACTTCCAAAAGTAAAGCGATAGACGCCACTTTGAGTGTCAATACCGACAGTACTCAACATCAGCCCAAGAAACATGGCGATGAATCCTTTGACCATTTTCCCAACTGACAGAGAAACGATCGCAGAAAGGGTCAACAACATCAACAGGAAGTATTCAGCAGGACCAAATTTCAATGCGAAGCTTGCCAGTGGTTCTGCCAGGAAGATAAAACCTATTACTGCCATTATCCCCCCTATGAAGGACGCTACTGCAGATATCGCCATGGCTTGTCCTGCCTGCCCTTTCTGAGCCATCGGATACCCGTCAAATGTTGCAGCTATCGCCGAGCCGTCACCGGGGGTATTCAACAGAATCGAACTTCTGGATCCACCGTACATCGCTCCATAATAAATGGCTGCCATTAGAATGATCGCACTGGTGGGCTCCATACCGAACGTAATCGGTATCAACACAGCAACAGCAGTTGCCGGTCCCAAACCAGGCAGCATCCCGACTATCGTTCCAAGAAAGCCTCCGATGACAACCCACATAATATTAATTGGTTCTAATGCAGTCATTAATCCCTGCATAAAGTTGCTCATATCCATTTAGCTCACCTCCTAAGGCAGACTGACTCCTAATAATACACTGAATGCATACCAGGATAGAAAAGAAAAGCTGATTGCAACGATCACATTCACAACGGCTTTTTTGATGCCATTGACTGTAAATAATAATGCTCCCAAAAATAGGATGGTAGATAACAAGAAACCTATTCTCTCAAAAATAAGAGCGTAAATGGCTCCGTATACTACCGTGAGTACTATTAATTTTGGTGTTCTCCCTTCAAGCAGCAGCTTTATATCCATATTGGCACGGTTTATATTTTTCCATTCCTGGAACAGATAAAAGATACTGAATATCAACATGAATGCACTTAAGCCTATTGGAAAATATAGAGGGCCATTTGGATTCCCAAGATTCGCTTTAGGTAAGTTCATCGACCCGATCAGAAAGGAGAGGCTTAATAGAATTAAAAAGATCGGCATTCCCAGTTTGATTGCTTTCACTCACTTCTGCCTCCTATAGTGGCAGTCGGCCGGAAAGGGACCGGGTCGTTCCCTCTTCCCTTCTCCGCCAACGCCTTTCTAAGTCTTGAATTAATTGGTTAAACCGGAACTGTTCACAAGTTCCGTATACAGTTCTTCTTGCTCCTTCATGAATTGCTTCGTTTCTTTACTATCTTTATAAAAGTCATCCCAATCATTATTTTTGAGCATTTTCTTCCATTCATCCGTTTTGACCATTTCTCCAATCTTTTCATCCCAATAAGCCACTTCTTCTTCAGTCATATCCGGCGGTCCCATGATTCCCCTCCAATGAGGAAATACCATATCCACACCTTCTTCTTTCCAAGTAGGAACATCATCAAGCCCTTCGAGTCTTTTTTCAGAAGAAACTGCGAGAATCTTCAGCTTCCCTGCTAAATGCTGCTCCTTTACTTCTGATAGGGAAGTCGTTACAGCATCAACATGTCCTCCCAGTAAGGCAGTCACGACATCCCCTCCGCCTTCATAGACAAGGAAATCAAGTTTGGTAGGATCGATCCCTTTTTCACTTGCCGCTTGTACTAAAGATAAGTGGTCATCATTTCCAAGTCCTGGTCCTACCCCGATCTTTAAAGATTTGGGATCCTTCTTCATTTGATCGAGAAGTGCTGTTGCTGTGTCATACTTTGAATC
>NZ_JABMCR010000399.1 GCF_013179555.1 Bacillus haikouensis | reverse complement strand
GAACAAAGTTTAAGTACATTCTCCTCCCATATGGTGAATATTGTGGAGATCTTGAAAAAAGTGGATCAGGAGAGCCTGGTCCTGTTCGATGAACTGGGAGCAGGGACGGACCCGCAGGAAGGGGCCGCACTGGCCATTTCCATTCTTGATGAAGTCCATGGTACAGGTGCAAGAGTAGTGGCTACTACCCACTACCCTGAATTAAAAGCCTATGGATACAATCGTGAGGGCGTCGTCAACGCAAGTGTTGAATTCAACGTTGAAACACTGAGTCCGACCTATAAGCTTCTGCTGGGTGTACCGGGAAGAAGTAACGCTTTCGAGATTTCCAAACGTCTGGGCTTGCCGGAAACGGTCATCAAACGGGCAAAATCACATATCGGGACAGACAGCAAAGAAGTCGAAAACATGATCGCATCATTGGAAGAAAGCAGACGTCAGGGCGAAAAAGAATTGGAAGAAGCACATGAGCTGTTAAAACAAGCTGAAAAAATGCACCACGATATGCAAAAGCAGATGATGGAGTATTATGAAAAAAAAGATCTTATGTTTGAAAAAGCTCATCAGAAAGCAGAAACAGTGGTAGAAAAAGCAAAAGCTGAAGCAGAGCAGGTCATCAAAGATTTACGTAAAATGCAGTATGAAAAATCGGCACAAATCAAAGAACATGAATTGATCCAGGCAAGAAAGCAGCTTGAAGAAGCAGCACCGTCACTTCCTGAGTCCTCCCGCCAAAAGAGGAAAGTACAAAGCACAAAACGAGAGCTTCAGGCTGGAGACGAGGTTAAGGTACTAAGCTTCGACCAGAAAGGCCACCTGGTCGAAAGAGTGTCCAATAAGGAATGGCAGGTTCAAATGGGCATTATGAAAATGAAGGTGAAAGAATCAGATCTTGAATTCATTAAAACGCAGCAAAAGGTTGAAACAAAGCCGCTGGCTGTAGTTAAAGGGAAAGATTTTCACGTCAGCATCGAGCTTGACTTAAGAGGGGAACGATTTGATAATGCCCTTTCCAGAGTGGAAAAATATATCGATGATGCGCTGCTCGCCGGCTACCCGCAAGTGTCCATCATTCATGGCAAGGGGACCGGGGCTTTGAGACAGGGTGTACAGGAATATTTACGAAATCATCGTGCGGTTAAAGGGATTCGTTTCGGTGATGCAGGCGAAGGCGGAACCGGCGTCACGGTCGTACAGTTTAAATAATGGGCTTGTTTCTGATAAATTGCTGCATTTCGTACGATGTGTAAGAACGTTGAATGAAAAGCTTGCACATGCAAGTTTCGAAATCTGGATGAAATGGATTCATTGTCCTATCGAAAATACTGTGTGTAAAAAACGAGCATGCGAAAAGAGCCAAATAAGGGAGAAAAGGGAGCAGAACAATGGAGAATTTTTGGGAGAATGAATACATTCAAACTGCAGGAAATTATAGCGTCGTCATATTATGCCTCATCCTTTTCTTAACCGTATTCGAATTGGTCACAAAATACAAAAATTGGGAAGAAATCAAAAAAGGCAATCTGGCCGTGGCAATGGCTACCGGAGGGAAAATATTCGGGATTGCGAATATTTTTCACTATTCAATACAGCAAAATGAAACCATCCTTTCCACAATTGGCTGGGGGGTATTCGGTTTCTTCCTGCTGCTGATCGGTTATTTCATATACGAATTCTTAACCCCGAAATTCAAAATAGATGAAGAAATTGCAAATGATAACCGTGCAGTCGGTTTCATTTCACTTGTCATCTCAGTGGGGTTATCGTTCGTCATTGGGGCAGGAATTTCTTAAGGAGAGGTATTATGGAAACATTAGCGAAGGTTTTACTTGTTTTATGTGCAGGTTTCATCTTGGTCGGAGTCGTTTATATGCTGTTTTTTGTATAGAAGAAGGGCTGTCCAAATGGTGGGCAGTCTTTTCCTTTGCACTGTATTTTTGATTCACCTCATACATTTCTCTAGTCACCATGCATAAAAAAAGAGCAGCAACACCCCGCATAAGGTGTCAATGCTCCCGTTAGGGTCATTTTATAGAGAAGGCTTCCTTTCTTAATAAATCCTCTGGTTTCTTACCAATTGGATCTTGATGGAAGTAATCCCGGATCACGCCGTCATTCAGATAATTTGCAATCGAAACCATGATCATGCCCTGGTCGAGTGCAAGATATGCTTTTGCAATTTCTCCTGTTTCAACATTCACTGAATCATAGAAGCCGTATTTTCCATACGTATCCATTTCTTTGAGTGCTTTAATATTCTTGCATACTTCTTCTGGTGCATAATCCAAAGCAAGGAATGTGGCATGGGCGGTGACCGTGGATTTGTCACTGTAGCCGGAAGTACCCAGCGGAGCAGCGGCGAATTCGCTATACCCGTCCGGAGTGGCGGCAGGTGAGAAGCCCCATGCCTTGTAACCTTTATCTTTGGCATATTGGAACTGAAGTTCGACATGACGCTGATTATTCAGACCAAGGGCATTTTTGCCCAGTTCCTTTTCTTTCAATACAATTCCGGGCATCAAAGCTTCAAACATACTGCCGCCCCAACTCGGAACGAACTTCACCCCGTTGTATTGATAGTGGCCTTCAAAAACGGAAACTCCGTCATATACAGTTGTATGACCCTCCGGTACTTGCGCCTGCCAATCCCAATCGCTTGGCATAGTACGGTACATTTTCCACCAGTGATCGCTGGGGACATCGCCTTTACCGATTGAAATATAACTTGCTACGCGTGGTTCTGTGTAGAAAAGTCCATAATGGTGGTCAGTCAATTTTTCCTGAACCGCATCATATCCCCCTCGGAATTGACCGACTTCAGGATCATACAGGGTGGAATAATCCATATTATCAACCAATTCGCTTGTTTGAGCATTTAATTCTTCATATGCTTGTCC
>NZ_JABMCR010000398.1 GCF_013179555.1 Bacillus haikouensis | reverse complement strand
TGATCTTAGCGCCGTCGGAAGCATGGATCAAAGCGGGTTCCCAATTGATTAAGAAACCTGTTGAGGAAGTGAACGTCGGTGAAATTCTGGTTGTAAAACCAGGAGACAAAATTCCGTTAGACGGTGAAATTGTGACAGGAGAGTCCAGTGTCAATCAAGCTCCAATCACTGGAGAATCCATCCCCGTTGATAAACAAGTTGGTGATACAGTATATGCAGGAACCATTAGTGAAAATGGATCACTTGAAGTAAAAGTCACCAAGTTAGTGGAGGATACCACTATTGCCAAAATCATTCACCTGGTAGAAGAAGCGCAAGAACAAAAGGCACCTACCCAGGCGTTTATTGATAAATTCGCGGGTATCTATACACCAATTGTGTTTGTGCTGGCCCTAGTCGTCATGGTCATTCCGCCAATCATAGGATTTGGAACATGGGGAGAATGGTTTTATAAGGGACTTGAATTATTAGTGGTTGCCTGCCCTTGTGCATTGGTCATCTCCACCCCTGTTGCCATCGTTTCAGCAATAGGGAATGCTGCTAAGAATGGTGTCTTGATCAAAGGGGGAACATTCCTGGAAAAGGCGGGAGCAATCAATGCCATCGCCTTTGATAAAACGGGTACCTTGACTGAAGGAAAACCGAACGTTTCGGAAATCAGGGCCATGAGCATTACAGAAGACGAATTGCTGTCTATTGCCTTAACATTGGAAGATTATTCAACCCATCCAATTGCACAAACCATTGTTAGATATGCGAATAAGAAAGGAATTCAACCTAAACAGGGAGAGTTGTTTAAAAGTATAGTGGGGAAGGGTGTTCAAGCCACCATTGACAAGGAAGTATACTTTGCTGGAAATGCACGGCTTTTTGATGAAATGGAGATCCCGCTCGGAGACGCAAAAGTAACTGTGGAAGATTTGCAGATCAAAGGAAAAACCGTTGTAATCATCGGTACGAAGGAAAAAGTCCTGGGAGTCATATCGGTTGCTGATACCATCAGAGCAGCAACTGTTCAAGCCTTGAACGGTTTAAAGAAAGCAGGAGTCAATCAAATTGTCATGCTTACAGGTGATAATGAAGGTACAGCAAAGATGATTTCAAAAGAAACAAGCGTCAACCGCTATTTTGCTGAACTATTGCCGGAAGATAAAGTTGAAGCGATAAAACAATTACAAAGTGAAGGTCATAACGTAGCAATGGTTGGCGATGGCATAAATGATGCTCCCGCTCTTGCAACCGCAGATCTGGGAATTGCAATGGGCGGTGCAGGAACAGACACCGCGATGGAAACGGCCGATATTGTACTGATGGCGGATAACCTGGAAAAACTGCCTCACACGATTAACTTGAGCAGAAAAGCATTGGATATTATAAAGCAAAACATCTGGTTCTCCTTAATCGTAAAATTTGTTGCTTTGGCTTTAATATTCCCAGGATGGTTAACGCTATGGCTGGCGGTGTTAAGTGATACAGGGGCAGCCATAATCGTCATTTTGAATGCGCTGCGTCTTTTAAAAGTCAAATAATTTATTTATAAGAGCTGTTCAGCTTTTGCTGAGCGGCTTTCTTACTGAGAACTTCATAATTATTTAATCTGCCATATTAACTCAATTTGCTCTGGAAGTGAAAACACCCTGTTACCTCATCATAAGTACTGGTTAATTCATTTTCATTGTTCATTCATTTCTCAAATTGATCTGGGCTTTTCCATGTAAAGTGAAGATCTTTTTCAGCGTTCTTTTTTTCATAACAATGCCAGATCGTTAAAGATAAGCAGGAATTTCACGCAAGAAAATCGAAAGTAGGGAATAATGATTGGTGTCCTACAGCTCGTTTTCACAGTTTAGGGGATAAATCGATGCCCACAAATGACTGCCCCCCAGAGCGCAACATCGTGATTAAAACCCATAGTCCACTGTTTTTAAGATGAATAGTTTCCGTTACTTTGACATAGGTATCAGCCTGTGTATCTTTACTGTGAAAATCAGAAAGTTAAGAGAAGGAAGTGATCGTTTTGAACAATCAGCAAGTGGCAGAAACAGCAAGGAAGTATGGTTTGGATGTGAAAGAAGATACGATTGTATTTAACGAGTCAGGTCTGGATTTTCTGGTTGCTTATGCAGAAGATGATAAGGGAGAAGAATGGGTGCTGAGGCTTCCGAGACGTGATGATGTGATGCCGAGGACCGATGTAGAGAAGAAAGCACTGGATTTAATCAATAAATATGTCACGTTTGAGGTCCCGGTTTGGTCGATTTATGAAGACAATCTTATTGCATATAGAAAATTAACCGGTGTACCAGCCGGCACGATCGATCCAGAGATTCATAATTATGTGTGGGAGATGGATCATGAAAATGTACCTGAACAATTTCATCAGACATTAGCCACAACTTTGGCCGCACTTCACACTCTTCCGAAAGCAGAGGCTCTTAAAGCCGGGCTGTCCATTCAGACAGCAGAAGAAGCAAGATTATCAATGATTGAGCGTATGGAAAAGGTTAAAGCAAAGTTTGGTGTAGAAGAATCCTTATGGAACCGCTGGCAGTCATGGGTAAACAATAAAGAATTGTGGCCACAGAGAACGGGTCTGATTCATGGGGATGTTCATGCTGGTCATACGATGATTGATAAAAATGCGAACGTAACAGGTTTGATTGACTGGACCGAAGCAAAAGTAACAGATATATCAAATGACTTTGTTTTTCAATACCAGGCATTCGGGAAAGCAGGTCTGGAGAAACTGATCGGCTATTACGAGCAAGCAGGAGGGATTTACTGGCCAGCCATGAAAGAGCACATCATTGAGCTTAAAGCAGCATACCCTGTTGCGATTGCTGAGTTTGCGATCACGTCAGGTTTGGATGAGTATGAGCAGATGGCGAGAGAGGCATTGGGAGTGATTGA
>NZ_JABMCR010000397.1 GCF_013179555.1 Bacillus haikouensis | reverse complement strand
ACTCGTCACTATGCACACGTTGACTGCCCAGGACACGCTGACTATGTTAAAAACATGATCACTGGTGCTGCGCAAATGGACGGTGGGATCCTAGTAGTATCTGCTGCTGATGGTCCAATGCCACAAACTCGTGAGCACATCCTTCTTTCTCGTCAAGTAGGTGTACCTTACCTAGTTGTATTCATGAACAAATGTGACATGGTAGACGACGAAGAGCTACTTGAATTAGTAGAAATGGAAGTACGTGACCTTCTTTCTGAGTACGACTTCCCTGGTGATGATGTACCAGTAATCAAAGGTTCTGCTCTTAAAGCTCTAGAAGGAGATCCTGCGTGGGAAGAAAAAATCTACGAACTTATGGAAGCTGTAGACAGCTACATCCCAACTCCAGAGCGTGACACTGAAAAGCCATTCATGATGCCTGTTGAGGACGTATTCTCAATCACAGGTCGTGGTACAGTTGCTACTGGTCGTGTTGAGCGCGGACAAGTTAAAGTTGGAGACACAATCGACATCATCGGTCTTTCTGAAGAGCCTAAATCTACTACTGTAACAGGTGTAGAAATGTTCCGTAAGCTTCTTGACTATGCTGAAGCTGGAGACAACATTGGTGCTTTACTTCGTGGGGTAGCTCGTGAAGATATCCAACGTGGACAAGTACTTGCTAAGCCAGGTACTATCACTCCACACACAAAGTTCAAAGCTGAAGTTTATGTTCTTTCTAAAGAAGAAGGTGGACGTCACACTCCATTCTTCTCTAACTACCGCCCACAGTTCTACTTCCGTACAACTGACGTAACTGGTATCTGTAACCTTCCTGAAGGTGTAGAAATGGTTATGCCTGGCGATAACATCGAAATGACTGTTGAGCTTATCGCTCCAATCGCTATCGAAGAAGGTACTAAGTTCTCTATCCGTGAGGGTGGACGTACTGTAGGTGCTGGAGTAGTAGCTACAATCACTGAGTAATCTTTGATGATATGAAGACAGATGGACTTGTTGTCCATCTGTTTTTTTGTTATTTTGCTGAATATAGGGGAGAATACTGAATTGTGATATTGTCCATTTTGCGGATATTATGATTCATTTTGAAAAAATTGATCCCATCACTGATTTACGATCCATTCTACGACTTAATGAACATTTAAATACGATTCTAATCAACCACCCACTCCTCAATCCTCAATCCGTCCGGTTTATGAACAATCTTAAAACTTATGCAAATACAACATTTCATAAGTACAATCACTACAAAAACGAGTTTCTTCTATATAATAGAGCCGCAACCAAAAACCGTTCATAAGTATCCAAATACATAGTCCGTACAATTATTATTAAGTATTGTGAAAACTCCCCATACACTTGAATTTCACCTATCCAATTTGTATAATAGAGAAAGTGTGCGAAACATATAGATTTTGCAAGAAACTCTTGCATCTTCTAGGTGTTTTAGTTATAATAGACAATGTTGGTCTTTGACTGCGATGAAATGGAAGGTTGCTGACACACCTGGCCGCTTTGCCATGGCGAGTGTGTGGGAAATTTCCATGGAGAATGTCTATTCAAAAATAGGCGAAAAAGGAGGGAAAATAATGGCAAAACAAAAGATTCGTATTCGTTTAAAGGCTTATGATCACAGAATTCTTGATCAATCAGCTGAGAAAATTGTTGAAACAGCAAAACGTTCTGGTGCGGCGGTTTCTGGACCGATCCCACTACCAACAGAAAAGTCTGTTTACACAATCTTACGTGCTGTGCACAAATACAAAGATTCTCGTGAGCAATTCGAGATGCGTACACACAAACGCTTAATCGACATTGTGAACCCAACACCACAAACAGTTGATGCGCTTATGCGTTTAGACTTACCATCTGGTGTAGATATCGAAATCAAACTTTAATCTTATAAAATCATAATTAACAGGAGGTGTGACTTATGACCAAAGGAATCTTAGGAAGAAAGATCGGTATGACTCAAGTTTTTGCTGAAAACGGTGATCTTATCCCTGTAACTGTAATTGAAGCTGCTCAAAACGTTGTTCTTCAAAAGAAATCTGTAGATGTTGATGGATACGAAGCGATCCAGGTTGGTTTCGAAGACAAACGCGAAAAGCTTTCAAACAAGCCGGAGAAAGGCCACGTTGCTAAAGCTGAAACTACTCCTAAGCGCTTCATCCGTGAAATCCGCGGTGTAAACGTAGAAGAGTACGAAGTTGGTCAAGAAGTCAAAGTTGATATTTTCGCTGCAGGCGATGTAGTAGATGTAACAGGAGTATCGAAAGGGAAAGGTTTCCAAGGTGCTATCAAGCGTCATAACCAATCTCGCGGACCTATGTCCCACGGTTCCCGTTATCACCGTCGTCCTGGTTCAATGGGTCCTGTAGATCCGAACCGTGTATTCAAAGGTAAATTATTACCTGGACGTATGGGTGGAGAACAAATTACGATTCAAAACCTTGAAATCGTAAAAGTGGATGCAGAACGCAACCTTATCTTGGTAAAAGGTAATGTACCTGGACCTAAGAAACAACTGATCAAAGTAAAAACAGCTATCAAAGCAGCTAAATAATAGAACTTTCCAGGAAAGGAGGAAATAAGAATGCCGAAAGTAGCATTATTTAACCAAACAGGTTCTAAAGTCGGTGATATCGAACTGAACGATTCTGTATTTGGTATTGAACCAAACAAACATGTACTGTTTGAAGCAGTATTAATGCAAAGAGCTTCATTACGTCAAGGAAATCATAAAGTAAAAAATCGTTCTGAAGTACGTGGCGGTGGACGTAAACCATGGCGTCAAAAAGGAACAGGTCGTGCTCGTCAAGGGTCAATCCGTTCTCCACAATGGCGCGGCGGTGGAGTTGTATTTGGACCGGTTCCACGCAGCTACAGCTACAAATTACCTAAGAAGGTTCGTCGCTTAGCGATCA
>NZ_JABMCR010000396.1 GCF_013179555.1 Bacillus haikouensis | reverse complement strand
AATTCATGGCGATCGTTTATATGGTGATGATGAAGCGATTGTTTCGGGAATTGCGAAATTCGAAGGTGTGCCTGTGACAGTCATTGGTCATCAGCGAGGTAAAGACACAAAAGAGAACATCAGGAGAAATTTTGGGATGCCTCATCCGGAAGGCTACCGGAAAGCACTCAGGTTGATGAAGCAGGCGGAAAAGTTTAATCGCCCGATTGTTTGTTTCATCGATACGAAAGGTGCCTATCCCGGGAAAGCAGCCGAAGAAAGAGGGCAGAGCGAAGCCATCGCCAGAAACCTTGTGGAGATGGCAGGATTGACGGTTCCTGTAGTGTGTATCGTCATCGGTGAAGGAGGCAGCGGCGGAGCACTTGCGTTAGGTGTCGGAAATCACATCCATATGCTTGAAAATTCCACTTACTCCGTCATCTCGCCCGAGGGTGCAGCAGCCCTGTTATGGAAAGATTCCACCCAAGCCAGGAAAGCGGCTGAATCTATGAAAATCACTGCTCCAGACTTGAAAGAGCTCGGATTGATTGATGAAATCATCACCGAAGTGACCGGGGGAGCTCATAAAAATGTGGAAGAACAGGCTGACTCGATCAAATCCGTTCTAAAACAATCTCTCAAGGAATTGATCCCAATGAGTAAAGATGAACTGATCAACCATCGATATGAAAAATTTAAAGCGATGGGTGAATATTCTGTTTTAAATGAATATATTGGGGTAGAATCTTAATTAAACGACCGGACTGACAAATAGGAACCAGCCTTTTGTCAGTCCTTTTGTTTTAGGTTCTTCTCAATTTAAACAAGCAGTGTCTTGTTTAAAGGATATTTTTGAAAGTTTTAACAATTGAAACGCTTTCAGTTAATAGAGTATTTCGTCTATTGGATTCCCAAGGGAGAACTTGTTGAGAAGCTTGTCTCTTCGTGTTATTTTAGAAATAATCAATAGTCTAATGGTCCATAATAACTGGGAGAATATATTTTCAAAATGGGTCCAGCAGAAAATATGTGAAACCATTAACAAATTTGCTTTTTATTCTTTTACATATAAATTTATCTTCATGAGGTGATGAAAGTGAAAAAAATAGGAGTACTGACAAGTGGGGGAGATTCTCCGGGTATGAACGCCGCTGTACGTGCGGTCGTTCGTAAGGCTATTTTTCATGGCGTTGAAGTATATGGTATTTACCAGGGATATAACGGATTAATCAATGGCAATATCAAGAAGCTTGAGCTGGGTTCCGTGGGTGATATCATCCACCGCGGGGGAACGATGCTTTATACCGCGCGCTGTGAAGAGTTCAAAACAAAAGAAGGCCAGCAAAGAGGGATTCAGCAGTTGGAGAAACACGGCATTGAAGGACTTGTGGTAATCGGCGGAGACGGTTCTTATCAAGGTGCCAAAGCGCTTACCGAATGGGGTTACCCATGTGTTGGCGTACCTGGTACAATTGATAATGATATCCCGGGTACTGAGTTTACGATCGGCTTTGATACCGCATTGAACACTGTCATTGATGCGATTGATAAAATCCGTGATACTGCGACTTCACATGAAAGAACATTCATCATTGAAGTAATGGGCCGGAATGCAGGGGATATTGCGTTATGGTCCGGGCTTGCAGGAGGAGCGGAGACTGTCCTGATTCCTGAAGAAAAATTTGATATGCATGATATAGTGAGCCGTTTGAACAAAGGTCAGGAACGCGGTAAGAAGCATAGTGTCATCATCGTCGCAGAAGGCGTAATGTCAGGTAATGAATTTGCGAATCGCTTCACGGAAGCGACCGGAATGGATACACGCGTATCGGTTCTCGGCCACATTCAGCGCGGGGGGACCCCGACAGCGGCAGACCGAGTATTGGCAAGTCGATTGGGGGCCCGTGCAGTGGAGCTGTTGATGGAAGGAAAAGGCGGCAGGGCAGTAGGTATCGAGAAGAACGAAATGGTCGATTATGACATCATAGAAGCACTTGCCAAACCTCACAAAATCGATCTGGATATGTACAGGCTTTCAAAAGAGCTTTCTATTTAATAATTGGTGAAAGATTCAGGAGGTAAAATGATAATGAGAAAAACAAAAATTGTATGTACCATTGGCCCTGCCAGTGAAAGTGTAGAAAAATTGTCTCAGTTGATTGATGCAGGAATGAATGTTGCGCGTCTGAATTTCTCCCATGGTGATCATGAGGAACATGGTCAACGGATCATTAATATTCGTGAAGCAGCTGCAAAAGCAGGGAAAAATGTTGGAATCCTGCTTGACACGAAAGGCCCTGAAATCCGGACGAATAACATGGTAGATGGCGGTTTTGAACTGAAGCGGGGAGCATCCGTCATCGTCTCCATGAAAGAAGTATTGGGAACACCCGAGAAGTTCTCTGTGACATACGAAGGGTTAATAGATGACGTCCATGTGGGATCTAAAATTCTATTGGATGACGGGCTGGTTGGACTTGAAGTAACGGATATCGATAAAGCTAACGGTGAAATTCATACCACAGTTGCAAACACAGGTATGCTGAAAAATAAAAAAGGTGTAAACGTACCAGGTGTTTCGGTCAATCTGCCTGGTATCACGGATAAAGATGCGAAAGATATCATTTTCGGTATCGGGCAGGAAGTAGATTTCATCGCAGCTTCATTCGTACGCCGTGCATCTGATGTATTGGAAATCCGTCAATTACTGGAAGAGCATGATGCACCGCATATCCAAATCATCCCTAAGATCGAGAACGAAGAGGGTGTTGATAATATCGATGAAATCCTTGAAGTGTCCGATGGTTTAATGGTTGCCCGCGGGGATCTCGGGGTGGAAATCCCTGCAGAAGAAGTGCCTCTCGTACAAAAGCAGTTAATCAAGAAGTGCAATTCACAAGGTAAGCCTGTCATCACTGCCACTCAAATGCTAGACTCCATGCAGCGCAATCCAAGACCGACAAGAGCGGAAGC
>NZ_JABMCR010000395.1 GCF_013179555.1 Bacillus haikouensis | reverse complement strand
CTACATTGACTGCCACACCAATGGGAATGAGCAATATGGAAATTAGCGTAAAATCCTTTGTTATACTTTTCATCTTTTGTCCTCCTTTTTATATGGGTTTTACTGAGATTTAATTTCTTCGAACATTCCATGCTCATTAGCAGAACCTAGGCTGCTGCCAGCTTTTCTCTCCCCAAAATCATGATGAAATTCTTTATACATCTTGGTGAAATAGGGTTGAATTTCATTCGCCAATTGAACACTTCCCCGGCTTTTTTCAACAAGGGATTCATGTTTTTCTTTTACTGATTGCAGTACAGCTTCTTCATCGAATGAAACAATTTCGTGATTCTTAAGAACCCATTCACCCTCGATCATGACCGATTCGATCGAACTTCCATTCTCGTAATACACAAGCTGAGAAATAAGATCGGTGTTCACAGCCAAAGCAGGCGAGCGCTTGGATAATAAAACAAGGTCCGCTTCATAATCTTGTTTAATCTTTCCACGCTTTTTCTCTTCGCCTAATATGTGTGCTCCTCCAACTGTTGCCATTTTAAGTACATCTATTGGTTGCAGCCATTCATGGAAATTTGACTGTTCTTGCCGGCTATGCATAATAGCTATTCTCATTGCTTCGAATAGGTTATGGGAGATTCCGCAATTGGAGGAATCCGTTCCCAACGCCACGTTCATCCCTTTTTGCAGATAGGTTCTGATCTTCGCTTTTCCGCTGCCAAGCATCATATTGCTGACTGGATTATGAACAAGAGAAACACCATGCTCGGCTAACACGTCTGCCTCATCGTCTTCAATCCAAATGGAATGGGCTCCGGACAACTTTCTTGAAAGCAATTGTTGATCCCGCAGTCTGCCAACTATCCCACCGGAAAATGCATTATCCCCGACTTCCTTTTGAATCCTTGTTTCCAAAAGATGAGTATGAACATATGCCCCTCTTTGTTCACTTAATTCTTTGCATAACGCCAGCATTTCCTCGGAACATCGCTGCGGAGCATTTGGACCTAATAAAATTTGAATTCTACTATTATTATCATGCCATTTGTTGAAAAGGGAGTTATAAAACGCTCTCATTTCTTCAACAGATATTGGTGTTGCTTCGTCCAGTTTTCGCTTCCAATCGACCGGTAAATCGACTGGAAGAAAATGATGATCAGGTACATCATGCATCATTGGGGCAAATCCCACTCTAATCGATGAAGCCTCATATGCTTTAAGTGCGGCTTCTGATCTTTTGATATGCGGAAAATGATCAATACAACTGGTCACACCGCTTTTAATCATATCGATTAAACCTAAAAGTACGGCATTGTAAATATCTTCATCATCAAGTGAATAACCATATGCTGTTGTATAAAGGGACCATATTTCCAATGGTAAATGGCTCGTTGTTCCTTTTAACAGATTCGAATAGGAATGATAATGAGCATTTGTCATACCAGGCATGACAATCATTTCAGATCCATCGATTTTTTCATCAGCTTGAATTGGGAGTTCACTCCCAGGGTTGTGCGGAATCACCTCTTTGATGAGTCCATTTTCCACCAGCACGCTTCCTTCTAAGATACCTGCTTGATCATCCATCGTAATGATGGTCGTGTTTTTAATCAGAGTTGACATGCTGTCACCCCTCTAGTTATCGGAATATTAAGATATTTCACTGCGTAAAACGAGTTATTTTTGCGGCTCGGCATATTTTGTTTCCAGGGTCGAAATACGTTCAGCAAAACGTCGTGCCAAGGTCTCTCCTTCAACATCCATCAGGATGGAGGTATTAGGTTCTGAATGACCCCACTGTCCTGTAAACTCAGTGACAGTCTGCCCAGCTGTAAGTTCCCCTTTTGTCTCGATCGATACAAAAGCCGGCTGGACCTCAAAGAGTTCAGGCCAAAGCGCATAGGATACGGCTGGTACGTCATTAAAGAAAACGCCTGTCTCCGTTACTGACGATTGCTGGACGGCAATGTAAGCCTTGCGCCGGAATTCAGCAGCCTCTAGGAGGAAAGCCCCTGGACGAGTATTCGTATCCCTGATGCGTTTAAGATTTTCTTGTGAAATTCTCACCTTCGTACATACATCGAGACCTACCTGAACGATCGGCGCACCCGAATCGTACACTGCCCTTGCAGCCTCAGGATCAGCTGCCAGATTGAAGGACGCAACCGGTGAATAGTTTCCGGCGACTCGGACTGCGCCGCCCATGACAATAATCCTTTTCACTTTCTGCGCGATACCAGGGTCTATAGAGAGAGCCAGAGCCACATTCGTCAGTGGACCTATTGCCAGAATGGTGATTTCGTTTGGTGCTTCATTACAAAGCCTCACAATCTCCATTGCCGCATACTCCCCCGCCTCAGATACGGTAGGGTCAGGGGCCACGACTCCGCCAAACCCATTATTGCCGTGGATATGCTTGGCAAAGTGCGGTTTGCGTATGAGCGGTTTGCTGGCTCCACGGTATACAGGGATGTCTGTTCTGCCTGCTAATTCAAGTAATGAAAGTGCATTATGCGTTGCCGTTTCCACCTCAATATTTCCATGTACTGTCGTTAATGCTTCAATACTTAGTTCCGGAGATGCAAGCGCAAGATAAATTGCGGCAAGATCGTCGACCCCCGGATCCGTGTCAATAATGACTCGTTCTTCCATACTATAAAGCCCTCCTTCTATCTCTTTTATAGAAGATTATCGAGAGACACATATTGGCACCAAACCCTTATTGGAATAAGGCTGCGTATTTTGCCTTCGATACTCTGATTCTATTGAAAATGGGTGCCACTACACTAATTGATGGTTTCTTTCTCTATCTACACCTTCACAGAAGCGGCGTGTTTTATCTTCGTCAACCGGGTTCGTCATAATGTCATCAATTTTTGCCCCGTATCCAAAGACAGCTCCATCCGCATATTTTAGAAGATTTGCCGTTTCCACTTTCATTCCGCTGCCGATAATGAT
>NZ_JABMCR010000394.1 GCF_013179555.1 Bacillus haikouensis | reverse complement strand
GATCTCCTTTCTCTACCATTTCTCCCTTATCGACTATCACTTTGATGACAGTTCCAGGCATCGAAGCACCGATATGACTCTCATCTTTCGGATCCACTTTTCTTTTGGTGGCCACTGTGGATTTAATGTTTTCATCTTTAATAACAATTTCACGGGGCTGTCCATTTAATTCAAAATAAACGACTCTTGTACCGTCCGCCTGCGGCTGGCCGATGGAAACCAATTTAACGATCAACGTCTTACCAGTTTCAATTTCCACTTCAATTTCTTCGCCAAGCCTCATGCCGAACAGGAATGTAGGAGTATCCAATTTGGATATATCACCGAACTGTTCAAGTGTTTGCGCATACTCAGAGAACACTTTCGGATACAATGCATATCCAAGAGCATCAAAGCTTGTAACGGGGCGGTTTAGCTGCTCATAAAGTTTCTCTTTTAATTTCGTGAAGTCGACATCATCCAAGAGTTCACCCGGACGGACAGTCAATGGATTTCTTCCTTTCAGGACGACTTTTTGCAGTTTTTCCGGGAAGCCGCCATGCGGCTGTCCAAGATATCCTTCGAAAAGTTCCTCGACTGAATCCGGGAAGTCGATTTTTTCCCCTTTTTCAATCACATCTTCTTCTGAAAGATTATTCTGCACCATGAACAGGGCCATGTCACCCACTACTTTTGACGAAGGTGTTACCTTGACGATATCGCCAAACAGGTGATTGACTCTTGCATACATCACCTTCACTTCCTCCCAGCGGTCACCAAGGCCGACAGCTTTGGCCTGCTGCTGAAGGTTGCTGTATTGGCCGCCTGGCATTTCGTGTTTATAAACCTCAGGATGGGGCGCCATCATTCCGCTTTCGAAATCAGTATAGTACTTTCGCACATCCTCCCAATAATGGGACAGGGATTCCAGTGAATTGATGTTGATTTTCGGTTCTCTTTCAGTGCCTTTCAATGCATAATACAGGGTATTTGCACTCGGCTGTGATGTAAGGCCAGACATTGTACTGAGGGCAGTGTCGACGATATCAACCCCTGCATCCACAGCCCTTGCATACGTATAAATCCCGTTACCGCTTGTATCATGTGTATGAAGATGAATAGGAAGGTTTACCGTATCCTTTAATTCCGAAATGAGCCTGTAAGCCGATTGTGGTTTTAATAATCCTGCCATGTCTTTTATGGCCAGAATATGTGCTCCGCTCGCTTCCAATTCTTTAGCAAGATTCTTATAATAATCGATATCGTATTTGGTACGCGTCGGATCTTCGATATCTCCTGTGTAGCAAATAGCTGCCTCAGCTATCTTTCCACTCTGTCTAACGGAATCTATTGCGACTTCCATCCCTTTCACCCAGTTCAAGCTGTCGAAGATCCTGAAGACATCGATTCCAGCAAAAGCGGATTTCTCTACGAACTCCCTGATGACATTGTCAGGATAGTTTTTGTACCCTACTGCATTTGAAGCTCTCAGCAGCATTTGAAATAATACATTCGGGATACGTTCCCTTAATGTTAATAACCGGTTCCATGGATCTTCCTTCAGGAAACGGTATGCAACATCAAATGTTGCGCCTCCCCACATTTCAAAGGAGAACATATCCGGTAGCAGATTCGATGTCGGTTCTGCAATCTGCTTAAGGTCATTGGTTCTCACGCGGGTGGCGAGCAGCGATTGGTGGGCATCACGGAAAGTCGTATCCGTCAATAGCACGGATTTCTGATCCTTTACCCAGTTTACCAAACCGTCTGCACCGTGCTCCTCAAGAATTTGTTTAGTACCCGGTTTTACTGGATCAATGAGGTCAATAACTGGTATCCTCGGCTTCGAAAATACAGGTTTTTTCTTCTTTTCTACTCCAGGGAAGCCGTTCACTGTCACGTTTCCGATATAAGAGAGCATTTTCGTACCTCGGTCTTTCCGTTTAGGAAAAATGAATAATTCAGGAGTTGTATCGATAAATGATGTATCATATTTCCCTGAGATGAAATTTTCATGCTTGACGACATTCTCCAGGAAAGGAATATTGGTCTTGATACCGCGAATTCTAAATTCTTGAAGATTTCTGACCATTTTAGATGCAGCTTGTTCAAATGTTAACGCCCAAGTTGAGAGTTTTACCAGCAAGGAATCATAGTATGGTGTAACAACCGCTCCCTGATAACCATTCCCGGCATCCAGCCTGACACCGAATCCTCCACCGGAACGGTAAGCCATGATCTTTCCTGTATCCGGCATGAAGTTATTAAGCGGATCTTCAGTCGTCACCCGTGACTGAATGGCAAATCCGTTCAACTGAACATCTTCTTGGTGCGGTATTCCCAATATACTGCTGTGGAGAGCATGACCTTCAGCAATCAGAAGCTGGGATTGAACGATGTCCACACCTGTGACCATCTCCGTAATCGTATGCTCGACTTGAACACGCGGGTTGACTTCTATGAAAAAGAATTCGTTGTTCGCCACTAAGAATTCAACAGTTCCAGCATTCACGTACTTTACGTTATCCATCAGGCGTACAGCAGCTTCACAAATATCGTCTCTCAGTTGTTCGCTAAGGGATACAGACGGTGCGATTTCCACTACTTTTTGATGACGTCGCTGAATGGAACAGTCACGTTCATACAGATGGACTATGTTACCATCTTCATCTCCAAGGATTTGTACCTCGATATGCTTAGGGTTCTCTACGAATTTTTCTACATAAATTTCATCATTTCCAAACGCTGCCTTGGCTTCAGATTTTGCACGTTCGTAAGCTTCCTTAAGGCTTTCAAGGTTTCTTACGATACGCATACCACGGCCTCCGCCCCCGAGCGAAGCTTTGATGATGATAGGGAAGCCCGCTTCCTTTCCGAAGCTGATGACTTCTTCCAGTGTGGATACCGGTCCGTCGCTTCCCGGGATGACAGGTATGTTCGCAAGCTGGGCTTGCTTCCTTGCTTTGACCTTATCTCCAAACATATCTAAATGAGTGGAATGA
>NZ_JABMCR010000393.1 GCF_013179555.1 Bacillus haikouensis | reverse complement strand
CCGCAAATGTTTCGTATGTTCCTTGCAGGATCCCTTGAGTCCCGATGTAAATCCAGCTTCCCGCCGTCATTTGCCCGTACATCATGAGACCTTTCTGATCAAGTTCGTGGAAGTGCTCCCAGTTCGCCCATTTGGGAACGAGGACAGAGTTGGATAACAGAACCCTCGGCGCCGCTTTATGCGTTTTGAATACGCCGACCGGCTTCCCGGATTGGACAAGCATCGTTTCGTCGTTCTCCAGGTTGCGGAGAGTGTGGACGATTGCATCGAAAGACTCCCAGTTACGTGCCGCTTTTCCGATGCCGCCATATACGACAAGCTCTTCCGGAATCTCTGCCACTTCAGGATCCAGATTGTTGTAAAGCATGCGGAGGACCGCTTCCTGCTCCCAGCCTTTACACTCGATTTCCGTTCCTTTTTTCACCTGCACGATTCGTTTGTTTGCATTAACCATTTGTCGTTTCCTCCTTTGTTTTGATGATTGATTTTAATTTGAGTTGTTTCATCCAGCTGTTTACTTTCTCTATGTCTTTCGAGAAAATCCGGTCCTTCGTGATGGAAGGAACTATTTTTCTCGCTTCTTCGTAAAATTTCTTCGTTGTGCTCGCAAGAAGATCTGTGCCGCGGTGCTCGACCGCTTGAAGACTGCAGATCAGTTCGACTGCCAGGACTCTTCTTGTGTTTTGTAAAATTTGATACGCATGCCGCGATCCGATCGTGCCCATGCTCACATGGTCCTCCTGGTTCGCTGAAGATGGGATTGAATCGACGCTTGCCGGATGAGCAAGTGTCTTGTTTTCGGAAACGAGTGATGCTGCGCAATATTGCATGATCATCGCTCCCGATTGAAGCCCGGGCTGCGGACTCAGGAATGCCGGCAGATCGTTCAGCTGCGGATTGACGAGCCGTTCGATTCTGCGTTCCGAGATGTTCGCCAGTTCCGCTACCGCGATTTTCATGAAATCCATCGCAAACGCGATCGGCTGGCCATGAAAGTTCCCTCCTGAGATGATCTTTTCCCCATCATCGAAAATCAACGGGTTATCCGTTGCTGCATTCATTTCAATCTCGAGCTTTTCTTTCACATAATCGAGTGTCTGCCAGGAAGCTCCATGGACTTGCGGAATGCATCTCAAGGAGTAGGCATCCTGAACCCGGATATCACCCTGCTTGGTTGTGAGCTTGCTGTCATGCAGATATTCTCTGATTCGTTTTGCCGTTGCAACCTGCTGCGGGTAACCTCTTACTATATGAATATCTTCGTCAAACGCATCCATGATTCCTTGCAGACCTTCCAAAGTCAGACTGGCAATCATCTCACTTTGATAAGCCAGTTCTTCTGCTTCCAAATAGCCGATTACTCCCATGGCTGTCATCGCCTGGGTTCCGTTGATGAGTGCCAAGCCTTCCTTCGCCTGCAGCTGGATCGGGAAAATATTTTCTTTGGACAGCACGGGGAGTGTTTGATGAACCTGCCCCTGGTAGTGGACTTCGCCTTCACCCATGAGGGCCAGTGCCAGATGGGAAAGTGGTGCGAGATCACCGCTTGCTCCGAGTGAACCCTGCTGAGGGATGACCGGATGGATTTCTTTATTCAGGAATTCTACTAATCTCTCCACGATGACCGGCCTAACGCCGGAGTAGCCTTTCAGAAGGGCATTGGCTCTTAGGAGAAGCATCGCTCTTGAAACAGTCTCAGGGAACGGATCTCCAACCCCGCACGCATGGGAATGAATGAGATTGAGCTGCAGCTCCTCCACATCATCCGAATCGATCAGCACATCACTGAACTTCCCGAAGCCCGTCGTAATACCATACACGACGCGCTTCTCCTTCACGATTCTTTCAACCGCTTCCCGGCTCTTCTTCACCCGCTCCATACTCTCCGGGGATATGACAACCTCCTCCCCCTCAAAAATGATCCTTCCCGCATCCTCTAAACTCAACGAACATCCATTCAATATAACCATTTATCATCACCTCATTGAATTATTTTGGACTTGCTTGTAATTTTGCGCTTTAAAGCACTTTGTAAGGGCTCTTGAACCCCTGACACATCGAAAAGGAGGCCCGACCTCATAGACAGACTTCTGCCTTGGGTCGAGCCTCCTTTTGACTGGTTTCTATAGGCTCTTTTCCTATTTTAAATATGATTGATGCCTAAACCGATTGTTTCATGTTCCAATCCTTTAATGGGCGCGCCAATCGTTCCGTACAGAGCGACTGCAATCCATTCGCCTTCTTCTTCGTTTTCATAAGGGGTCCCCCTCACGACAGAGAAACGAAGGCCGACCGTCCTCAGGACCTCCCCGATCTGGGTGTGTCCCCTGGTCACTCCTGTCAGAGCTTCCATGGTGGCATGGTACAGCGCATGCATTTCACGATAAAGATCTTCTCGTACAAGATCACTTCGTTTTGCTGCCGTTTCGATGGCAGCGACAATCTTTTGACTATCCATGGAGCCGATTCTGCCGGTGCAGTAGCTCCAGTTCAATTCATTGAAATGCCGGTTCCATGCTTCCTCTTCCTGATCGAGAAGCAGGAGCAGCATCGCGTTCTTTCCAATTTTGGTATGATCCATTTTATCCAAGCGGCATTCGCACCTTAACTAGAAAATTCTAAAAATACTAATAACTACTTATATTGTATGGTGAACGGTTCTCAGGGTCAACGGGAAATGTTGTGATTTTAGAAACTTAGAGAGGCAGTTTGGTAGTGTGGTAAAGTTTTTTTTGAAGGACAAAGGGGAACATCGGGAAAATAAAAAGACGTCCCTGGTTAGCAGGTTCGCCTGTTGGCTCCTTTAATTCTGTTCTATCAGTTTTTCAGGAAGGACGAGATACCTCCTCCATCGCTTTCATGAAAGAAATAGGAAAGAATATCTTCTCTGTCTGCAATTGTTAAAGTATCTTTCTGTGGAAAACGAGCTTTTACATCCAATTTATAAACTCCATCTTGGATTTCAAGCATAACCTTACAGTCAAGGGG
>NZ_JABMCR010000392.1 GCF_013179555.1 Bacillus haikouensis | reverse complement strand
TTTATTATGGCCCGTTTCTTAAAAAGTGAGCCATATCCCTTAAAATCCCCTGTTCTCATTTCTATTGAACCACAACAAGGACAATTCTATTTAATCAGAGTCATTCCCTCCCTTTCAATGAATCTCATTTTTGCTTCATAAGAAAATTAGATAATCACCCGTTGCACTCACTTCAAAAGTCTTCTTACTTCTATTTGATTTGAAGTCCCTTTTCGATTGACTTCTTCTTGGCTTACATACTCCATTCTCAGGAACTCATATGTACCGCCATTCGTATCCTGCTTAAAAGTATCCAAATCCTGAAAACCAATTTTTCTATAAACCTTTATGGCCCGTTCATTGAATGTTGCGACGGATAACATGATTTTGACGGGGCTAAAGCGGGATTTCACAAAGTCAATACCCGCCTTCAGAAACTCTGATCCCATTCCGCATCCGGTTAGATCCGGCCTCATACCAAGTCCGATATCATAATATCCAGCAGCCATTTTATTGACGCTGAAAAATCCGACGAGTTCATCCTCTTTATGAACAGAGAACATAGTATCACCTCTTGATTCCGGGTCTAAAAACTCAACAAGGTCATCTTTATCCGCTTCTATATCGTAAAAGGAATAGTCCCCTTCGTAGTGCCATGTATGTGCGATGAATTCTGCTTGCTGCTGTGTCATTGTCTTTAATATGTATGTCACTATTACCCCTCAAATCCTTTTTTTATCAATAATTAAATCGAAAAACTCCATCCTTGCATCATCAGGCTTCCGATGATCATTCTTCTTCTGATAAATCAATAAAGAACTGCACTGATTGAATCGTTCTGTCCCCTTTTCCATCCCTTACTAAGGATAAAATGCTTTTTCAGTTGT
Source organism: Bacillus haikouensis (assembly GCF_013179555.1). Classification (GTDB taxonomy): domain Bacteria; phylum Bacillota; class Bacilli; order Bacillales; family Bacillaceae_B; genus Rossellomorea; species Rossellomorea haikouensis_A. The sequence continues at coordinate 2,140 of NZ_JABMCR010000392.1, read as the reverse complement.
TTTATTTATACTTTATCCAGACATTGTTCAATGCTCTTCTGTATGGAGTCGAATCTTGAATCGCCGTCTATTTTCATATAAAAACTTTTCAAAAAAGCCCTGCAGTTAAATACCAGAAACCAATACTGTTCTTCAGCAAGGTGTTCCTTGTGTACTTTCATTTCTTCAGGTACGTTTTGGATTAGCCGGTCAATTTCCTCCACGTCCATGCCATTATTAAGCATTGCAACAATTGGTGTTACCATCCTCTCGTCCTCATGATGGATATAAACTCTGTCGCTAATGAACATCTTATTCCACAATGGTTGAAGAATTTCAGGATAAAGACCGCCACTGATTTTTGGATTTCTGACAAGTTCATCGAACGCATCCGCTACATGGGCAACACTGTGTGCCCATCCTTTGCCGGGGACATACCCCCTCAAATCCTTCTCGTTATTAATATACTGTATCAACCGATCTTTTAGCTTATCGATTGTCGATTGCGTAAGGAAATTTTCATTGTTATCCCTGTATATAATAAGTGCGATCAAGAGAGTAGTGAAAGACCTTGTAAACACTGAATCCGTATCGTTTTCACCCAATCCCTTATATAAGAGCTCACTCAAACATATATCCAGCAATTCTATTAACAGATCAGATTCCAATAATTTTTCCTCAATAATCATCTTGAAAAAAGATGTGTAAATGAGTTGGTCTCTAAGGTCTGCATCCGTTGATCCAATATGAGTTATCATAGATTTGATTACTACTATTCGATCTACATCAATCCAAGCTTTTTCTCCGGATTTAATTTCGATTAAGATCCTCTTTAATTCGTTTTCATTAAGAGAAGTTTCAATTAATTGCAGTTTCATAGACTATCCCCTTTTTGGCATGCTTCTTTGATATTCATTCTTTTGAATGATAAATGCGTAATAGTACAACACCAATTATTTCAAATATTGTTAATTTTCTCAATAACTAAGTCTATAAAAAAAGAAGCTTACCAAAATTCCTGATAAGCTTCTTCCGTCGGGAGGCATTGTGTACAACCCGGATTTCTACTGCTTGCTCACACTTCCCGATTCCGTCATAACCGAGCTTTTAACAAATCTTGCAAACAAAAACCGAATGAACGGTCCCATGACGATCAGCTGCAATGGAAGTGCAAAGATAAAGTTCTTAAAAGTAATCATTGCGTAATTGTCCAAAAAGGATCCTTCAGAAAGACCGTTTAAAAAATATGCTGTCATCAAACCAAATAAGGACATCAAGCAAACCATTCCTACCACCATACAACATGATAGTGCAAGGATCACATACAGACTATTTGATTTATCATAAGGCAGTAAAAATGCAATCTTATGTGCCACCGGTCCGACTATGAATAACTCCAATAAAAATGCCGCTGCAAACCCCAGGACAAATTGCATAAGAATTCCTTTAAACGGTATAGTTCCAATTAAGTCATTGATGACAAGGTTATACAATGTCATGACGATTACCATCCCTGTACACATCATTAAGCCAAAATACACGTTCTCTTTCTTCGTCGTTGGCAAATTCCATCATCCTTTCTAATAAACACTTAGTCATTATAGCGATTTAGGATGTGGTTTCATAAGTGAACGTTTTGTGAACATTATTAAGAGATGTGCTCTAGTTCAACCAGGCAGAACTTGGACGATACAAAACCTCAACACTATAAAGTTTTGACGGAAAGTTATTGTTTTCTAATTAAAAAGAAGCTTACCTTTTTATTTTCAGGTAAGCTCCGAAGTGTCATTTCGAGACTTGGCGCTGTATCAAGTTCCGGTCAATAAAGGGGGCGATTGCGAGTATTTCATTGATTCCTTTTTTCGATATCGCATCCAGCGCAAGCTCGTTCAATAGATCCCTTTTAATGAAAGGAGCGACGGATACAAGTGATTCAATCCCATGCGATTCATAACTCGATGCTGCGCAAGTGTTCAAGACCTCTTTCCCGATAAATGGCGCCATCGAGGCTAATCCAGCCAAGCCGGCAGCCTCAAAATTTTTTTTGGCGCAATTGTCAATGACATCTTGACTGATGAACGGGGCAATGGCTGTTAAACCTTTCATGCCATTTGCTGCATATTCCTTTTCTGCACACTCATCAATGATTTTTTGACTGATA
>NZ_JABMCR010000391.1 GCF_013179555.1 Bacillus haikouensis | reverse complement strand
TACGACAAAAACCATTCACGTGGGGATCGAAGGAACAGAAGCGTATTATGAAGAGGTGAATGGCGAGATAAAACAACTGGTAATCGATGCCTTTCAAGACCAGGGAATGGATGCTTTCAAAGTAAAAGTAAACCTTGCAGATGAAGAGAAATTGGAAGAAATTCCGCAAAGCGAACAAAAAAAGTATGATGAATATAGTAGAAGAAGTTCCGAACTCGAAAAAGCGATCATGACTGACCTTAATGAAAAGGGATATGGAATAAGATCCGCACATGTCAGAATCAATGATATAGAAAAATTCATTCCTCTGGAAATTCTCGTTTCAGAAAAAAGAATTGACGAGATGAAAGCAATCGTCAATGAAATCGTGGAAGAAAAGGAATCAGGAGAGTTTAAAATAAAGGTATACAAAATTGACCCTGTAAAAGAGGAAGCGGAAAAACGCTGGAGCCCGGTCATCAGTACGATTGCACAGGGGCTTATGGGGAAAAGGGACTTTCATGTGAAAGGAGTGGGTTATTCATTCTATCCATCCCCCTTGACTCTCACAGTTAAAACCTCGGTAAAATCCACAGACCCGGATGCTGAAGAGATTGCAAAAAAAATTGAGATGGAAGTAAGGCGATTTATAGAATCGGATGAGGTCAAAGATAGGGTGAAGGACGATCCTTATAACATTATTGTTTACAGCAAAGACAAGAAAGAAATAAATTAACACACAAAAGAGATTCCAGGAGACTTCTGGAATCTCTTTTCATTTTTATAACCTTTTCACCGAAATCGCATTCCGCATCTTCTTCAATGCTTCCTGTCCAGTCGCTTCACGCCTCATCATGATGTTGACGTAAAGGGTATCGATCAAGGTGAGTTGTGCAATCCGGGATGACAGGGCTTCTGAGCGGTAGTCCGTTTCCTCGGATACGGTGTAGAGCGGGATATCGACTCCCTGGCTCAATGGGGATTTGGCGAAGTTCGTGATGCAGATTGTCTTTGCCCCGGTCTCTTTCACGACCTCCAATACTTGCAGAATATCCTTGGTGGACCCGCTGTGGGAAATGAAGACCGCGCAATCCTTTTCGGTCATTTGGGAAGCGGTCATCAATTGGATATGGCTGTCTGAGGTTGCACGGACGCGAAGACCGGTACGGATCAGTTTGTGATAGGCATCGAGCGCTATGACGCCTGAGCCGCCGCTTCCGAAGAATTCGATCGATTCGGATCCCGTCAGTGCATCCACGGCTTCCTGAAGTTTTTTTTCGTCAACGACCATCAAGGTGTCTTCGATCGTTTTGATGTTGGATCGGAAGACTTTGGAGGCAATCGTCTGTGCTGTGTCTCCTTCATCAACGCGTTCGTGAATATCTTTGAGCCCTGTGACGATTTCAGAAGCCAATGCTATTTTCATAGCTTGATACCCTTTAAAGCCAATTCTTTTGCAGAAGCGGAAGACCGTTGAATCGGCTACGCCTAAATCTTCAGCCAGACCATTGATGGTGGAATGGATGATGTGTGTAGGGTTTTCCAGTATATAATCGGCAATCTTTCTTTCCGTCTCACTGAATTGGGGATAATGAGAACGGATGCTTGCCAGACAATGCTGATGCTCTTTCATCATGGACAACACTCCTGTAAGGGTTTTCATATTTTTATTATACTAAAATAAGAGAAAAAGAAAAATATTTTTTTGTAAACGGTTGCAAATAAAAAAATATTTTTTATAATAGAGATATCAAGAAAAAATAATTTTCTCCAACAGATCAATAATCCGAAAATATTTTCCTATTTTTATAGAGTCGGAGTGTCTTCATAGAAAACGGTTTGTGAAACCGCTTAATTGGTGTCGGTTGGATAGAGAAAAGAAATTCATTCAATAAGAGAAGGGTAGGGGTCATTATGTCAGATCAAATGCTGATATTGGTTGCGTTAGCAGGGATTTTTCTTCTGTTATTTTTAGTCATTAAAACAAAGCTTCATGCGTTTGTTGCGCTGCTCCTGGTAAGTTTAATCGTAGGAATCGCAGCTGGAATGCCGCTTGGTGAGGTTGTCACTTCGATACAAAACGGTATGGGAGGCACGCTCGGATTCGTTGCGGTTGTCGTTGGATTAGGTGCAATGTTCGGACGGATGCTTGAAGTTTCCGGAGGGGCAGAACGTCTTGCCCAGACTTTGATCAACAAATTTGGAGAAGACAAAGCACAGTGGTCTCTTGGTATTACAGGGTTCCTTGTTGCGATTCCCGTGTTCTTCGATGTAGGTTTCATCATTCTTGTACCGATTGTATATGGATTGGCCAAGAAAACAGGAAAGTCACTATTTTATTATGGAATACCTTTACTCGCGGGTCTTGCTGTCACACACAGTTTCATTCCGCCGACACCTGGACCGATTGCTGTTGCTGATCTGATAGGGGCAGATCTTGGCTGGGTCATCTTGTTCGGTGTGATTGCCGGTATTCCGTCCATGATCATCGCAGGACCACTTTTTGCAAAATATATCTCGAAAAGAATTCATGCCGTTGTCCCTGAATACATGCAAGTCGAAGAAAAGGAATATGATAAGGATCTTCCTGGCTTTGGTCTTATAGCGTCATTAATTTCCATACCATTAGTGTTGATTTTATTAAATACGCTGTCAGGCGTTCTTTTAGATGAAGGAAACATGGTTCGTTCAATTCTGACGTTCCTGGGACATCCGTTTGTGGCTTTGACGATTGCCACCATTCTTACATTCATTCTTCTTGGAACGAAGCGAGGGTACACCAGGGATGAAGTGCAGGAGATTGCTACCAAGGCCCTTGAGCCTGCTGGGATCATCATCCTGGTAACGGGTGCCGGCGGGGTTTTCAAGCAAGTATTGATCGACTCTGGTGTTGGTGAGGTCCTTGGCGAAATGATGGCTGGTTCCAGCCTTCCTCCGATTGCACTTGCATTCCTCATCGCGATGGTCGTCCGTATCGCACAAGGTTCTGCGACTGTGTCAATGGTCACGGCAGCAGGATTAATGAGCCC
>NZ_JABMCR010000390.1 GCF_013179555.1 Bacillus haikouensis | reverse complement strand
GTAAAGAAATGTGGGGGGAAGAAGCCTATCAACAAATCGTTGAAATGGGACAAGCTGACCTCGAGTAGTTAAAACAGATTAAGGCTATTTCGAAAAATAGCCTTAATCTTTTTTTATACCGTATCCAAATCGTTTCATATTTCACCATAAGGAGTAAATACATATGAATTTTAAACAAATGAGCGCAGAAATTGAAGAGCAGATGATTCACTTCCGCAGGAGACTGCATGAACAACCAGAACTAAGCTTTCAGGAATTCCAGACAACGAAATTTATTTTCGATACATTAAAAAACACAAATATTAAATTAGAAGTGTGTTCAAGCGGGACAGGGCTTATCGGACTATTAGAAGGAAACGGTGATGGGCCGACGCTTGCAATCAGGGCAGATATTGATGCATTACCCATCTTGGAAGAAACAGGGCTGGATTTCACATCCCGAATTCCAGGCATTATGCATGCTTGCGGCCATGACATTCATACGACCGTCTTAGTCGGAACTGCCCTCTTGCTTAATAACATTCGTGATTCTTTCAAAGGCAGGATCAAATTTATTTTTCAACCGGCAGAAGAAACCATGCAGGGTGCAAAGCAGATGATTGAAGAAGGGGTCTTCCTCGACCCTCCAATAGATCATATTGTATGCTTACACACATGGCCATTTACAGAAGCGGGAAAAATCGCTGTAAAGCATGACGCAATCATGGCTTCTACGAACCGTTTTGAAATAGAAGTGTACGGAGTGGGCGGACATGCAGCACATCCCCATAAAAGTGTTGATACAATTCCCATCGCAGCCCAAATTGTAACGGGTCTGCAGCAAATTATCTCCCGGACTCTTCCCCCATTAGAGCCGGCAGTCCTCACAATCGGTCAAATCCACGGAGGAACAGCAGATAATATCATTGCAAATAACGTGAAATTATCCGGTACTGTCCGCACATTAAAGACAGAAGTGAGTGACAAAATAAAAGAAACGATTGAAGAGATTTCCGAACATACAGCAAAAGCTCACTCAGGAAGTGCTAAAGTTACCTATTACCCAGGGTCTCCTCCAGTTATCAATAATAGGAGAATGGTAGAGTTATTAGCTGAAGCCGTATCAGAAAACCTCGGTGAAGATTCTCTGGAGTATTTGCCTGAAGCTTCCCTGGGCGGAGAGGACTTTTCATTTTATCTTCAACATGTGGATGGAATGCTGTTCAGATTGGGAACAGGAAATGAAACTGCCGCTTCTCAAAAAGGTTTGCATAATCCCGGTATCGTCTTTGATGAAAAATCCATTTCAACCGGGATTCAAGCTATGTGTTCTTTTGCGGTAAAGTATTTGAATCAATGATTCCGGGAAGCAAGGGGAGGTCCCTTAGTGACATGATGTGCCACGGGACCTTTCTCTGTGATCCAACCTAAAAATGAACCTTCTTACTTCAGAACTATATACCAGCCAGGATACTTACTATACCTCTTCTTGCAGTCTCTAAATTATCCTCGATTCAGCTAACAGCAGGATTCATAGATTGACAGCATAATCCCGATTTCCGTTAAATGTTCACTCTCTTCTTTAGTAGCTCCTTTTACTTTCATTCTTCTGACCTGGATAAACTCACAGACATAATTCTTGTGCTATAATACTAGAGGAAAATAGTACTAGTATGGAGGTGATTTCAATTTCTATCTCAAGAATTTTAAAATGGACAACCGGCGCCTGTGAAGCAGTGTTGGGGGTGCCGCTTCTGGGGGCTGCCATCATCCTCGGATTTCTTTGGTTTCCACTCGCCATCATGCTGGTCTTACATATTGTCACTCTCGTGTTCACGATAAAAGACGGCGGTTCCCCAATCGGAAGCATCCTTGGTATCGTTACTTCCTGTATCGCCTGGATCCCATTTGTCGGCATGATCATGCACATCATCACGGCCATTTTCCTCATGATTAATGCTGCCAAAACGGACCGGGCAACAGAAGAAAATAAAACACGCTATGCATAAAATAAGGTTCCCTTCCTCATTATTTATAGAGTCAGGGAACCTTATTTGCTTTATACACTTTAAAAACATACCGCACACGATCTTATTGGCACTTCCCAGCCTTCTTCAGTCGGTTGATATACCCGAATTTTTCTTCATAATTCTCTACTCTGATAATCTTCATTTCTTACTTCTACTAAAAAACTTATTCCTTCAAGAAGCAGCCACACTCTACACGTTTCACACTTTTTCAGCTAAGCCCAATGAAATTCGATTCGTTTATAAGTACTTTTTTGAGATATCTTTTGCAATTGCAACTTTTTCTTCTGATAACCTTTTCATCGGCTGGCGGCAATAGCCTGCATTGACTCCCTTATCTTTTAAAATTTCTTTAATCGTTTGGTAGAGACCATTTTCAATGATTTCCGATATCAAATCATTCGTCACATGCTGGATTCCTTTCGCTTCCTCTATGTCGCCCTGTTTAGCCAGTTCGAAAATCCGCTTGGCTCTTTGCCCGTTTACATTATAAGTACTTCCTATTGCACCGTCTATTCCGAGCACAGCAGCAGGGAGGAGCATTTCATCAAAACCTGCATAAATGAGTTTGGCAGGGAACTTCTTGCGCATTCTTTCCAGTAAATAAAAATCGCCGGCGGTGAATTTAACCCCAATGATTTTTTCATTTTCAAACAGCTCGGCAAATTGATCTAAACTCATGTTCACCCCGGTTAAAAACGGGATTGAGTAAATGATCATTTTGTTATCGACTGAGTTGATGATGCTATTGTAATAATGTTTAATTTCTTCAAAATCGAATTTATAGTAGAAAGGCGTCACTGCCGAAAGCGCGTCATAGCCCAAATCAGTCACATATCCGGCTAATTCAATCGCTTCGTTCAAATTAATGGAACCCACTTGAGCGATTAATTTTACTTGATTCTTCACTTCATCCTTCGCAATCCGGAAAACTTCCTTCTTTTCCTCGGTTGATAACATGAAGTTCTCTCCAGTACTACCGTTCACATAGAGCCCATCTACTTTACATACGTCGATATTATAG
>NZ_JABMCR010000039.1 GCF_013179555.1 Bacillus haikouensis | reverse complement strand
GGAAGCCGCCTATCGTAATGGTGAACAGTGGCTTGAGAACATCCTGGGCTATTTAAAGGAAAATGTGAACATAACAAAATCATTCATTGAAAAGCACCTGCCCCGGATTCACCTTGTCGAACCGGAAGGAACCTATCTTCTCTGGATTGACTGTCAGGAGCTCGGTCTTTCAGATGAGGAGCTCAAAAATCGATTGTTGGATAAAGGGAAGCTTGGCCTGGAACCCGGTCCAAAGTATGGGAAAGGCGGAGAAGGATTTGTGAGAATGAATATTGCCTGTCCCCGTGAAATGCTATTAGATGGGTTGGAAAGGCTGCGTACAGCGTTGGGATAGAGTTTAATATGAGCAGGTTGCCCGTTGGCTTTCCTGCTCTTTTTTACACAAAAAACCCCTCTGTTCACAAGGAAGTGAACAAAGGGAACTCTTCTTACTTCTTCTCTTTTTCCTTTCCAATTTCAGCACAGGCAATCCGAGTACCTGAATTCCCTGCAGGCTGCGTCATGCCGTCATCCTTGTTATCCGTGATGACCAGCGAAGTGCCTTCTTTTGTAATCAAAGAAGTCTTTCCTCTGGTCATCGTCACGAGTGGTGCCATCAATTTCACCTTTACGGCTCCGTCCTCTCCAACAATGATATTAGGAAGGTCACCGGCATGGGCTCCTTCAGGGTGCAGCAGACCGTGTTTCTTATCCTCAGGATTGAAGTGATTTCCCGCAGACACAAAGTCAGGGCGTTTACATGAGCCTTTTTCATGAAAATGGATGCCGTGTTCACCAGGAGGCAGACCTTCCAAATCGAGATCTACTTCCACCCCATCCGACTTTTCCTGAAGAATCACCTTCCCAAGCGAATCGCCCGTGTCGTTTTTCATATCGATTTCCGTCTTCTTGGGATTCTCCAAGGCACACGCCCCCAGAAGGATCGCAGGCAAAACAATGTATAGTAACTTATTCGTTTTCATATATGATTCCTCCAAATGTGCATACTCCTCCTCCATTTTTGACGAGACAGAGGGAAAGTATTCTTATGGAAGAGAAAAAACGGTCTTGCCGGGATTTGAGGCGGAAGAGAAAAATCACTTTTGTTTATGGAACCATTACCGTATTTTGGGTTTGTCAATGTCTTTTAGGGAATTATCCGCCAATGAAAATGGGGTTATCAACCAAAGAATCCACATATCAACTATATTGTCGGGGGATCAACGAAAATTCGAATTTGTCAACTCTTTTTCCTTTTTATCAACAAAAACAAATAACAATTATCCAACTCCAGCCTGCTGCCTGCGCAAAATCTTCTCCACAAAAAGAGCACGCCTTAAAATACCGGCATGCTCTCATAGCGATCATTCAGTTTCTCGATTCCTGCTGTGCCTGACCTCTTCTTCAATGGCTTTCGTCTTGAGCTCTTCCTTCTTAGATACTTTTTTGATCAGACGGAACGTCAAGATCGTCAATATAAAAAAGATGACCATCCAAATCGCGGCTGGAATATATTCTGTCTTATCTTCCGGAAAATATAAAAACAAATTCAATACAAACGAAGAAAGCATCACAAGCTCCTTTCCTTTCACAACAAACTCTTTCACCATTATACCAAGATAAAAATCCAGAAACCAATTACTGAGGACAAGAATTTAACGATTCTATGAACAACCCCATACCTGAAAATTCAATTCGACGGGTGGTTGGTCTCCGACCTGACAATTTCCGGGGAAATAAGGATAATTTCGTCAATAATCCCCTTTTCCCTTCATGGAAATAGGGTGAAAGGTAAACTATTATTCTACTACATAGTTATTTTTCAGTTGATCTGACCCGATACCTCCGATGACCATCAAAGCCAAGGGTAAGAAGTTTGATATGAGTGGCATTCCTTCCAATATGGTTATTTCCAACCCGGCAAATTTATTCAGGCCAAAAATCACTAACTTTGATGCCAAAAGTATAACCCCCAGCATAAATACGCTGTCAAATAATACTTTCATCTTCGGATGAGCCAGCTGCTTACTGTCCCGTATAACTCTTTCTTTCAATTCTTCATCACTCCTCAATAATTCATCGATGGTAATTCCAAATAAATCACTTAAATGGATGATCACCTCAATACTGGGATAATTCTTTCCGGTTTCCCACTTGGATACAGATTGGCGACTTACGTGAATTTTCTCTGCCAGTTCATTTTGTGACCAATCTCTTTTTTCCCGTTCTTTTTTTAAACGTTCGCTGAAAATCATAAAGAAATCATCGCCTTTCTATATCCCATTATTGTAAAAAGAATGATGGAAAGTAAAGCTCGTATAAAGTGCTCTGTGATGCAACTTTTGAGCGACATGAAAAGAACCTTGAATCATCAAGGTCCTTTAGCTGAAACATAGTTGATCAGGCAGTGGAGACATCATCAGTCCAATGTACAACCAATTCGTTTTCCACCTCAGCCTGCATTCGATATATCCGTTATTTCACTACTTTAATGTTCTCGATGACCACATCTTCTTTAGGAACATCATTCTGTCCGACTTCCACATTCGCGATTTTATCCACGATGTCCATTCCCTCGATCACGTGACCAAATACCGTATGCTTAAAGTCAAGATGCGGTGTTCCCCCTTGTTCCATATAGGCATCGATGATGTCCTGAGGGAATCCTGCTTCTTTCATTTTTTCTTCAAATCCAGGATTAACTTCACTGTTCTGCACAATGAAGAACTGACTTCCATTCGTATCAGGACCTGCATTCGCCATTGAAAGCGCACCCCGGATATTAAAAAGCTGCTTGGAGAATTCATCTTCGAATGATTCTCCCCATATGCTTTCGCCGCCCGTCCCGTTACCGTTCGGGTCTCCGCCTTGAATCATAAAGTCTTTGATTACACGGTGGAATTTCAGACCGTCATAATATCCATTTTCACTGTGTGTGATAAAGTTCTCAACCGTTTTAGGTGCCTGTTCAGGGAATAATTTTATTTTGATCGTACCCATTGAAGTCTTCATTTCCACTACTTTTTCATTTTCGGCTACTTCCGTTGTCAATTGCGGATAAGTCATGTTGTCATCTCCTCCAGATTCTGTGTCACCTTTTTTCTTTTCTTCTGTTTCAGCAGGATTTTTTTCACTGCCGTTATCCTTTTCTGTTTGTCCACATCCGGCAAGAATTAAACCTAAAAGACACAAGGATATTAGTAGCAATCTCTTCATATATGTACCTCCACATGTTACGTTTATCGTATACTTTGCCACAATCACGTTGTGTTCCATTATAATAGACTTGGACACGAAAGAGGAGAGGTAATTTTGCAAAATTTTCAAATAGGGGATAAAGTCACAGCATTTTATAAAACGGGAAAATATGTTGGTGAAGTGACAGGAGAACGGCCGGGCGCTTATGTAGTAAGGATTCTCGCCGTACTCAAACACCCACGCCAAGGGGATTTGCATAACCCGGCTGAAGTGGTTGTTCCATTATTTCACGAACGCAAGGCACTCGCATTCCGGGAACAAGCCAACATGCCCGAAAAAATGGTCAAGCCTTTCGAAGATGAAATACCGGAATATAACGAATCACTCGTGACTGCTTTTGGAGATCTTAAAAAGCAGCAGGAATCAGACGGTTCCCCGCATGCCTTAAAGAGTCTGGAAGCTCTGAAAGGGATTCAACGGGAATATGAACTGATGTATGGGTTGACGTTTGAATAGGATTGGTCATGACTCATAAGTGATGCTTTGTCCATTATGAAGAAAGCCATTCCTTCCATTATCGGAAGGAATGGCTTTTTTCATCAATAAGTAACAGCGACAGACATTCTATCAAGCAAGCTGATTATAGAACTTGCTCAGGTCGATTCGATCGCCGATGGTGGTCGGTTCTGCTTTATCGAGGTACTTTTTATCTTTTTCCACAAGATTGTATATATGGTGGGTGGTCAGTGCATCATCGAGTGCTTTATGATGCTTCCCGACTCCTTCCCTTCCGTATTCCTGGACAGCTTTCCATAAGCCGGTTTGGTTCTGATCTCCGAAGAAACGTTTGTATTCCATCGATAAATCGACAAATTGGGCTTGAAAAGGAAAGGCAATGCTTGATTGGGCGCAGTTGTCCCTTAACACTTTCATATCCATGTTGCCCCATGTGACGACTTTCTCGATTCCATTTGAATTCAGCTGGTTGAAATAATCGATGAGGGTTAGGAAGGATATGCCTTCGTCTACTTTATCTTGTGTGATCGATAAAAATCGTTTGCAGCGATTGGTTAGTCTCGGGAAGGCAGAAGGTTTTACATAAGTGGAAAACGTATCTGTCACTTTCCCTTTCTGAACCACGACCACACCCGCTTCGATGATTTCAGGAAAAAAACCTTTGGGGACTCTATGCCGTTCCGGCATCGAAAATTCAAAGTCAATGAACACAAGCTGCTTTGCTTTTACCACATAACTCCCTCCTCATAATCTGATCAGACCCCAATTTATCTAGTAAAATAATATTCTTTATACGACCGAGTCTATGTACAAGCACCATTTAAAGGTTGCCTCATCAGTGAGAGTACATAATTCTTATTCTTATATTATATCATGTTCGACCTTTGAATTATGACTAAATCCTTTACTCCAGGGCTAAAATTTTTTATTCAGTGGACTCTGGACGCAAACTCTAATAAAATAGATATTTAGGGAACCGAAATAAATTATTTATGAGAAGGTGTTAATATTTCTATAGAAAAAAAGAATCTTGTCATCATGGTTATGGCAAACTTTCTAGTCGCTGCAAGTGCCACTATGGTCCTTCCGTTCTTATCTCTTTATATAGAGACGTTCGGTGATTATAGTGCTGAGTATGTTCAGCGCTGGTCCGGTTTTGTGTTCGGTATTACTTTTTTAACGGCGTTCTTTATTTCACCTTTATGGGGAAGATTTGGTGACCGGTACGGCTATAAGCCAATCCTTTTGATTACTGGATATGGAATTGCCACTTCCATTTTCTTAATGGGATTCATGGATTCTGTTCATGGGTTGTTTATTCTGCGGATGATTATGGGAATCGTTACCGGGTTCATCCCGACATCCATGGCACTCATCTCTTCTCAGACATCCAAAAGAGAAGCAGGAAAGATCTTAGGAACACTGCAGATGGGGACGGTGTCCGGGGGCTTGTTCGGTCCAGTCATCGGCGGGATTCTTGCTGATAATGTTGGTTTTTCTTATACCTTTATCTTTACGGCGATTTCAATCGCATTAGCTGCGACAGTGGTACTGTTCGGGATCAATGAGCAGCGTGGGAATGCACAGAGGAATAAGCAAAACAAATATTCAAGCAAGCAGGTGCTTCAGCACATAATCAGCCATAAGCTTCTTGTGACTGTGATTATCCTGTCATTAATCATACAGGTTGCCAATTTCAGTATTCAGCCTCTTTTAGCACTTTATGTGGCTGAACTGACTTCTTCTGCCAATCTGGCATTACTGGCCGGCCTTGCCTTTTCAGCAACAGGTTTCGGAAATTTTATCGCTACAAGGCAATGGGGGAAGCTTGGCGATCAAATCGGGTATGAAAAAGTACTCTCTTTCCTATTGGTGTTTTCCTCCATTCTTATCATTCCACAGGCCCTCGTGACCGATCTTTGGCAGCTCGTGCTTCTGCGGTTCCTATTCGGAATTGCCATCGGCGGTTTGATCCCGTGTATAACTGCATATATCCGGCAGGAGGCGCCTGTCAGCATGCAGGGTGAATTATTAGGCTACAACCAGAGCTTCCGTTTTCTCGGAAATGTGATTGGACCGGTCCTAGGAGGAACATTATCCGGATTTATTGGAATTTCTTCCGTTTTTTATGTAACAGGTGCTTTATTCTTGGGGGCATTTGGATTATTATGGTGGAGTATGCGACATTCTCAAGTTGACGGTCACGTGAATCAAGATTACTAGAAAAGTAGAGTGGAATAATGAGAGTTTTTGCAGGATTTCTTACAGTAATTTGTTTTATGACTATCTTTTTTACCATATTGTTCTTTACGACCGAGGAAGTCGACAGAGTTCAGGGGTTTCAGGATGAGCTCGAAAACACCGTGAATACAGATCAGTTGAATCTTAATAAAACCAGCTTGCTTCTGGACAAAGACGGCAGTGTGTTTTCAGAGGTGAATCGTCCTTTTCGATTGTACGTGGAGGATGAGAAGATCCCTCCATTCGCAAAGGATATTCTGGTCGCTTCTGAAGATCAGCACTTTTATGAGCATGTGGGGTTTGACGCCGGTGCCATTTTAAGGGCAGTCGTAAAGAATCTGGTATTCACCCATATCCAGCAGGGAGGAAGTACGATTACCCAGCAGCTCGCCCGGAATTTATATTTAGGTCAGGAAAAGACCTATAACCGTAAACTGACTGAGCTTTTCTATGCACATGAAATCGAGAGCTCCCTTTCAAAAGATGAAATACTTGAGCTTTATCTCAATGTCATATACTTCAGCAACGGTGTTTATGGGATCGAGACGGCATCCCAATATTATTTTCAAAAAGGTGTTTCGGAATTGAACAAAGCAGAGCTGGCATTCATCGCATCCATACCCAATAATCCGGGTAAGTACGATCCAGTCGATCATTTCGATCAGACCAAAGTTCGTCAGGAACGTCTGCTTGATATACTTGTAAACACAGAAAGGCTGGCAAAGAAAGAAGCCGACAAGCTGAAGAAAATGCCTATAAAACTCAACATCCGCAAGAAAATCGACCGGTATCCTGATTACGCGTTTTACGTGGAAGAGGAACTGAGAGAGTTGATTTCTTTTCAAGAAGGATACAAGGCACAACTGGAAAACGCCACTTCCCCCCAGGAAAAAGAACGGATTATCAAAGAACTGGATGAACGATTTGAAACTGTTATTGCTTCAGGTGTCAGAATTCAGACTGCACTGGACCCTGGGCTTCAGCAAAAAAGCGTCCGTGCCTTAAATGCAGGCCTCAAGGGTGAAAAGCTGGAGGGTGCATCGGTAACCATCGATAATGAAACAAGAAGAATCACAGCAATGACTGGCGGGAAAGAGTATCAGAAATATAACTTCAACCATGCATTTCAAGCTTACAGGCAGCCTGGATCTTCCATCAAGCCGCTGCTCGTATATGCACCGTATCTTGAAACGTTCAAATCGTCCATTTATGAGAAGGTGAATGCCAATAATTACTGTGTCGGTACTTATTGCCCGATCAATTACGGAGGTGTCCAGCCGGGAACGGTGACAATGAACCAATCACTGGCCCAATCCTACAACACATCTGCTCTCCGCTTGATGGAGAAGGTCGGGGTCGAAAAAGCCTTCGACAAGATTTCAGCTTTTTCTTTTAAAAGACTGGCTGAACAGGACCGCACCTATGCAGCTTCAATCGGTGGATTCACTTACGGTTTCAGCCCCCTCGAAATGACGGATGCCTACACTTCATTCATCAATGGAAGTTATAGAGGAAGCCATGCGATAGTGAATGTGAAAGATGGAAATGGAAAGATTCTTTACGAGTGGAAGACCGAGCCGAAGCAGGTCTGGTCAAAAGATACCACCGCAAAAATGAGGCAGATGCTCGCTAATGCGGCGGCCAATGGTACAGGCAAGGCAGCTTACGTCTCCAAACCCTATGCAGGGATTAAAACCGGCACCACCAATAATTATCATGACTACTGGGTGTTGGGACTGACGAATGAGTACACAACCGGAGTCTGGGTCGGACATGATATCCCGCAGAATATGAGCAGGATCGAAAGACTTCGTCCGAGTCATAAAATTTGGCAGTCGATTATGAAATAGCGCTTAGAGATTCGTCTCTCGGCGTTTTTTTATTCGGTCATTCCCCTCCGAATTAACGTCTTCGACAAACATATGGCGGGTATACAAGGCTCCAGCCTTTTATAAGCGAAACTCCTGATGATTCGACACACTCCTGCCCACAGGACTCCACACCATCTTCAACAAAAAAAGAGTACAAAACTAAACGTTTCATACTCTTAAATAACATCCCGCTTACAGCTTCACTTTCGACATAATCGGCAAGCTGGCCATGACACCGTTATACAGTTTTAAAACAACGAAGAAAATTGTCAAGAACAAAGAAGACCATGTAAAAAGTTGGAGACTGATGACTCCGATGATCCCTGTTTTGGAAACGGTGACGCTGATTTTATATACAAAATAAACAAAATAGACGATAGAAGTGACTGCGAATATCGCGATTAATCCAAGGAAGGATTTGAGACTTACCACCGATATGATACCGCCTATAAAATAAATCATGGAACCCGAGCGGACCCTGTTATATAGCTGCCCTTCCGATTCTTTCGAGAAGAACAGCATAGAGAGCCCGTTAATGGTTTCAGCAATTAGCTTCAAGGCTGCAAATACCATAAAAAAGACGATCATAAGCAGAATCAATAAGACAAACTTCAGTTGAATATCGGATAAAAATTCACGCATTCCCGGGTACACGCCGATTTTCTTAAAAAGGTCGACAAACACTTCCACCCCGTAAACGGAGAAGGTAAGACTGAATAATAAGATGGAGAATAAGGGCAGATAGCTTGTTAAATATGTATTCTTCAATTGATAACTCTCCCAATGTGATTATTCCATACAACACTTTCATCATAATCGTTTATGGGAATCTTGAAAAGGGTATTAATAAGAAAATCCCGGGACATTTGACATATGTGAAGGGATCATTAATTGCGGAAATTAATCGGTCTATACGCGTTCGTGGATATTTATTCTCAGGCTGTACTAAATAATCTATTAAGCCACGGCGCCTGCATATAAGTTGAAATGCAAAAAATGACTGCCTCTCCCATATGGACACGAGTACAGGCAGTCAATCAATGACGTCTTCTGTTTGCAATATTTTCTTAGGAACGATGCGAATATACTCCCTCGGCCTGAATGGCTCACGAATCCAGCCATTATCTGCTGATACTTCTCCCTCTTCTGTTCCGTCGTATTGAACAGGCTGAAGATTTGCAGCCGCCGGGTCATCCGTTTCGATGATGCCCCGGTTAAAACGGTCCTGTGACTCAATCATCCATCCCAATCCGATCAACGTAAATAAAATAGTCGTAAAGGCCGCCGTTTTTCTTTTCATTTTCACCACCACCATATGGATAGGATTCTCCAAAATGACCAAAACTATTCTTAGAAAGTCGACAAATTCTGTGGAGTTTCTCAAAAAAATTTCGCAAGGATATTTCCGCGTTTCTACATATTTAATACTTCATGAAAAATCCGCGGCAGGCGTAGGCATGAGTAATGCAAGCATTGTTTTTTTACGTTATAATGCCTTTAGGTTAAAGCTTTCGGGGCATAATAGGAGGATCCTTGAAGAATTCAAACATGGAGTACATAATAAAGAGTTAAAAAAATACATGACTTTCATATGAGGGGGGTTTTTATGACACTATTACATTGGGCTATTATATCGCCTTTTTTATTTGCAATTCTTATTCCATTCCTGTATAAAGCGATGCGTCAGGTTCATACTGGCTGGTTTGTATTGCTGCTGCCGGTTGCTTTATTCAGTTATTTCATTCAATTCATGCCAGTCACGAGCGATGGAAAGGCCATCAAGGAAACGGCGGAGTGGATGCCTTCATTCGACATCAATTTCACTGCTTATGTCGACGGCCTTGGACTATTGTTCGCACTTCTAATTACCGGGATCGGTTCTTTAGTTGTGCTTTACTCCATCTACTACTTAGATAAAAAACGGGAACAATTACATAATTTCTATGTTTACTTAATGATGTTCATGGGAGCCATGCTCGGTGTAGTTCTTTCGGATAATCTGATTGTTCTTTATATGTTCTGGGAATTCACATCCATTTCTTCCTTCCTACTGATCGGTTATTGGTATCACCGTGAGCGGTCAAGGTACGGTGCTTTGAAATCGATGCTCATTACTGTATTCGGCGGGTTGTCCATGCTGGGTGGATTCATTCTACTTTATCTGATGGGCGGAACGTTCAGCATCCGGGAATTGATTTCACAATCCGATCTTCTGATGAATGAAGCATTGTTCATTCCTGCAATGCTACTGGTTCTATTGGGTGCATTTACGAAATCTGCTCAATTCCCATTCCATATCTGGCTTCCGGATGCCATGGAAGCCCCGACTCCAGTCAGTGCCTATTTACACTCTGCAACCATGGTAAAGGCGGGAATCTATCTCGTTGCCCGCATGAGTCCTATATTTGCAGAGACAAGTCTCTGGTTATGGCTTGTCGGCGGATTTGGTATTTTCACCTTATTCTGGGGATCCTTCAATGCTGTGAAGCAAACGGATTTAAAAGCGATTCTCGCATTCTCAACTGTAAGTCAGCTTGGTCTTATCATGTCCTTGCTTGGTGTTGGGGCAGCCGCACTGCACTACACCCACCTGGATGACAACATCTATATGGTGGCGACACTGGCTGCTGTATTTCACTTGATTAATCACGCAACCTTCAAAGGGAGTCTCTTCATGGTTGCCGGGATTGTCGACCACGAAACGGGAACGAGGGATATCCGGAAGCTCGGGGGACTGATGAGCTTTATGCCGATCACCTTCACGATCGCAATCATCGGTGCGTTCTCGATGGCCGGGCTGCCTCCATTTAACGGATTCCTGAGTAAAGAAATGTTCTTTACCGGTATGGTCCGAGTGCTTGAAATGGATATCTTCAGCTTGGATACTGCTGGAATAATCTTCCCAGTACTTGCATGGGTGGGAAGTGTCTTTACGTTCATCTACAGCATGATTCTTGTATTCAAGACATTCACAGGTGAACATCAGCCTGAGAAGCTTGAGAAAAAGCCGCATGAAGCACCGCTTGGAATGTTGATTTCTCCAATTATCCTGGCTTCGCTTGTTGTCGTGTTCGGGTTTTTCCCCAATATTCTTTCGGAACGCATCATCGCCCCGGCAGTGGCTGCGATCACACCAAGCCTGGTGGAAGAAGGACATGAGATCAAAGCACATATTTCGTTCTGGCATGGACCGACCCCGGAATTATTTATGACATTCGGTGTCATCCTGTTCGGGATTCTGCTTTATCACCTTCTTCCCAAATGGAAGAAGGTATACTCATGGAGACCTGAGCGCCTGTCACTCAATTCCATTTATGATGGAGTATTGGTGCGCGGGGAGCGTGCCGCTTCATCTTTTACAAAAGGGTATATGACAGGGTTTATCCGCAGTTATCTGGTCTATATATTCGCGTTCTTTATCGGCATTGCGCTATTCGGATTATGGTATAAAGGTGCCTTTGCAGTTAATACAGTGGAGTTAGCCCCAATCGGGATTTATGAAGTAGCGATTGCGCTGCTGCTTGTGATCAGCTCTCTCACTACACTGTTCGCGAAGTCGAGATTGACATCGATCATATCCCTGGGGGCAGCGGGTTACACTGTATCATTATTCTTTGTCTTGTTCCGTGCACCCGACCTGGCACTGACTCAACTTGTGATTGAGACAGTATCGGTTGCATTATTTCTGTTGTGTTTCTACCATCTGCCAAAAATGAGCAGGCACGAAACAAGAGTGAAGTTCAAAATTGAAAATGCAGTGATCGCTGTTGGTGTAGGGATCGTCGTTACCTTGTTTGCGATTTCTTCTTACAGCACAAAACTGTTTAAATCAATATCAAGCTATTATATTGAAAATGTCTATGAAGTTGCGCATGGAAAAAACATGGTCAATGTCATTCTTGTGGACTTCCGTGGATTTGATACATTATTTGAGATTTGCGTACTGGCCATCGCATCATTAGGGATTTATTCCATGATTAAACTGCGTCTGACAAGGAGGAAAGAAGGATGAAAACGAAAACAAACGACGTTATTTTACAAACAGTAACAAACGTTGTCGCCTTCATGATCCTCTTGTTTTCTCTCAGGATTTTCTTTGTCGGTCACTATACTCCGGGCGGAGGTTTCATCGGAGGCTTAATGACTTCAGGCGCTATCGTATTACTCCTGCTGGCTTATGATATTAAGACTGTGGCAAATATTTTGCCGGTGGATTATAAGATCCTTACTGCGATTGGATTGTTATTTGCTGTCGGCACTTCTGCCGGCGCACTTGTGTTTGATGTACCGTTCCTGACCCACGCATACGGTGAGTTCAATCTTCCGCTGCTTGGTGAAACGGGACTGCATACGGCAGTTTTATTCGATACAGGAGTATATCTGGTTGTTATCGGTGTAACGATGACCATTATTCAAACTATAGGAGTGAGTGAATAATGGAAATATTAATGGCAATAGTTGTTGGAATTCTTTTTACCTGCGCCGTCTATTTAATGCTATCGAAAAGCTTGCTCCGAATCATAATCGGAACAGCGTTATTAAGTCACGGTGCGCATTTACTGATCCTTACTGTCAGCGGTCTTAAAGGGGGCGATGCTCCTCTTTACGGCGAACATGCTGCATCTTATGTCGATCCATTACCGCAAGCGTTGATCCTCACAGCGATCGTCATCTCCTTTGGGGTGACAGCTTTTTTCCTGGTTCTCGCTTATCGGGCATATCAAGAGCTTGGTACTGATAATGTGGATCAGATGAGAGGAACTGAAGGAAATGATTAATTTATTGATTTTACCGATCCTGATCCCGCTGATTACAGCGGTGATCTTAATGTTTGTCAGCAAATATGTAAAAGTACAACGTGGAATATCAGCCATCTCAACCGCTGCGACAGTTATAGCTTCCCTTGTACTGATCAACACCGTCTTTCTTGATGGAATCCAGACGGTGAATTTGGGAAGCTGGGAAGCTCCTTTCGGAATTACACTCGTTTCTGATATGTTTTCAGCTTTGTTAGTGACGACAACAAGTATCATTACATTGATCGTGATTCTTTACTCGTTCAAGTCGATCGGGATTGACAGGGAACGCTTTTATTATTATCCGGTCGTGCAATTTCTCCTCGTCGGGGTGAATGGTGCATTTACGACAGGTGATATCTTTAACCTCTTCGTCTTTTTCGAAGTCATGCTGATGAGTTCATACGTTCTCATCGTGCTTGGCGGGACCAGGAATCAGCTGCGGGAAGGCATTAAATATATCCTTGTAAATGTCATCTCCTCTGCGTTATTCGTCATTACGGTTGCCTATTTGTATTCCGTGCTGGGCACCTTGAATATGGCGGATATCTCGAGAAAAATCGCAGAAGTCGATCAGCCTGGGATCCTGACAGCGATTGCGATTCTTTTTCTAATCGTCTTTGGGTTAAAAGGAGCGATATTCCCATTATACTTCTGGCTTCCAGGATCCTATTATGCACCGCCAACACCGGTTCTTGCATTATTCGGTGCCCTCCTCACGAAGGTAGGGGTATATTCGATCATCAGGACGAATACGTTATTTTTCTACCACGATACGGGCTTTACACATGAAATCCTTGGTGTACTCGCCATCCTGACGGTTGTGCTTGGGTGCATTGGAGCCATTGCATACTGGGATGTTAAGAAGATCATCATCTATAACATCATCATCGCAGTCGGCGTGATCTTATTCGGGGTATCCACGATGAATCCCGATGCATTGGAAGGTTCTGTTTACTATCTGGTTCATGATATGATCATCAAAGCGGCATTATTTCTGCTAATCGGCGTCATGATCAAAATCACTGGAACGACCGACCTCAAGAAAATGGGCGGTCTCATAAAAGAATACCCTTGGCTTGGCTGGACATTCCTGGCAGCAACTTTCTCGCTTGCAGGAATCCCGCCTCTCAGCGGATTTATCGGAAAGCTAATGATCCTGAAAGGGGGCTTCAGTGAAGGAGACTATTTAGGAGCAGCTGTCGTCCTCGCTTCAAGCCTGCTCGTCCTGTATTCAGTCATCAAGATCTTCCTGAATGGTATATGGGGCGCGCCAAAACCCTATCACGGGATTACAAAAGGACATGCACGTTATTTATGGATGACATCCGCTGTATTGGTCCTGCTGGCAGTCTTATACGGCTTTGGGGCAGAAACGCTGCGCCCGCTGTTCACACAGGCAGCTGAAGTATTAACGGACCCGAATCTCTATATAGACGCAGTGTTAAAGGAGTAATGTAGAATGGCCTTTCAAATATTATTAAACTTTTTCCTAGCCTTTGTCTGGATGTTTCTTTCGGTGTCCTTTACTGCTCAATCATTCCTGATCGGTTATATCCTGGGATTGATCGTAATCTTTGCATTCAGAAGGTTTTTTTCAACCCGCTTTTATCTGAACAAAGTGACAGCCGTCATCAGACTGCTGATCCTGTTCATCAAAGAACTGATCATGGCGAATATTTCTGTTTTAAAAGTGGTGCTCAGACCGAAGCTCGATTTTCGGCCGGGGATCTTTGCCCTTCCCACCGAATTGAAATCGGACTGGGAGATAACGTTATTGGCAAATCTGATTACATTGACACCAGGTACGCTGGTCGTGGATGTATCCTTCGATAATAAGATACTTTATATTCACGCCATTGATATTGCCGATTCGGATGAAGCAATCGATGAGATCAAAAACTCTTTTGAAAAAGCCATTATGGAGGTGAGCCGCTAATGCTGCATATGATTATTCAAATCACTCTGCTTTGTGTCTCGATATCCATGCTGGGCCTGATTTACCGGGTGATCAAAGGGCCTACTACCCCTGACCGTGTTGTCGCCTTGGATGCAATCGGGATTAACTTGATTGCAATCGTCGCGCTCATTTCCATGATTCTGGATACCTACGCTTTTTTAGAGGTTATTCTTCTTCTCGGAATCCTGGCATTCATCGGGACCGTAGCCTTTTCGAAGTTCTTGGAGAAAGGGGAGATCATCGAACGTGAGCGTAATCATTAGTTGGATCATTGGATTTTTCCTTATCGTCGGAGGACTGTTGAGCTTGCTGGCCACATTCGGCGTGTTAAGACTGCCGGATGTCTACACAAGGAACCATGCTGCCTCAAAAAGCGCGACACTCGGAATCATGTCGATACTCATCGGGACATTTTTCTATTTTTATCTGGAACACGGTCACTTCAATTCAAGGCTGATTCTAGCCATCATCTTTATATTTGTAACCGCTCCTGTAGCGGGTCACCTGATTGCAAGGGCGGCGTACAATTCCGGCGTGAAGATGTGGGATAAAAGTGTACAGGACGATTTAAAGGATAAGGAAGAGTACGAAAAACAAAATGGATAAAAAAAGCTGGACCAAGCGGGAAATGCCGCCAGGTCCAGCTTTTTAAGTTGTTAAGAAATCAATTCAAACTAGATAATTGTTCTGCGCCCATCCTCTCGAGACGTTTCGGTTCGTTCAATGAAGTGAAAGAACGACTTCACTGCTCGATCCTCCAACGCTTGTCGGGGCTGACCAAGGCGCTTGCGCTTTTCTTATTGTCCGGCTCCAGCGCCTAGCCCCTCGAGACGTTTCGGTTCGTTCAATGAAGCCAAAGAACGGCTTCACTGCTCGATCCTCCAACGCTTGTCGGGGCTGACCAAGGCGCTTGCGCTTTTCTTATTGGTTATACAGTTCTTGATCTACACTGCCATCCTGCTTATGAATAACAAGCGTGCCGGCATGTTCGTTCACATAGTCCTTTGCTTTCGAGAGAAGTTCCTCTTTCGTGCCCTCCACCATGATTGCTCGGCTGCTGTCAGACTTGATCAACTGCCAGCCGTCATCATGCGTCTTTACATGATATTCAGTTTTATCCTGTGTTTTGTCCTCCTGGGACTTGTGCGCACGATCGGTTGCAATGGCAATCGCCCTTCCTTCATTGTACCCTTCATCCAAAAGGGCATTGGCTATCTCTATGGCTTTATTCCGGACATCCGCAGGCAGGTTCTTTAGCGATGATGGATAATCATTTTTACTCCATGGCATAAGTGTAACCTCCTTGTAGTGGTTACTTATTGATTTCCCATTGTATATGCTTTTAAACATGAACCCGGCATTCAGTCTGGGTGCCTAATTCCACAATGAGGTTAGCGCTTTGGTACAACTGCCATCGTGCAGCGCGAGACACAGATCAATTGATGTTCTTCATCGGTGATCTTTATATCCCACACCATGGTCGTCTTCCCCTGGTGCATGACAGTGGCAGTCGCCGTCACCGCCCCGTCACGTTTTGCTTTAATGTGATTTGCATTGATTTCAAGTCCAAAGCAGATTTCTTTATCCAAATCGATTAGTTCCACTGCTCCTACACTCGCAACCGTCTCAGCAAGAGCGACCGACGCGCCGCCGTGAAGAAACCCGAAAGGCTGTCGGGTAGCCTCGTTAACAGGCATTGTCGCAATCACCTTCCCTTTTCCTAATTCCACAAACTCAATTCCAAGTGTACTGATCAATGTATTGTCCATCTTCATCCTGTTCACCTCATAATTGTCATCTTATAGTAGAATTTCGGTAAAAATGGTGAAAATCCTTTTTTTTATATAACTGTTTACATACATCAACATCTGCGGCAGATTCAATAGATACCGTCCAAGCCCTCCATCCGGAAGCCTCAGTTCCTCCTGAAAGGAGACACTGTATTTACTGACATCCTTAAGAATAATCTCATACTCTGCTACATACATTTCCTTAGAACCTGATTGCCAGGGATAAGGAGGTATTCCATGAATCGCTATCACCCATTTTATCATCCTGTTCAAAGCCCCTATCAGCCCCATCATTCAAGAAGGAATTATCAACTATACCCCAGTTTCCATTATCGAAATAACTTTCCTCAGGTAGAAACGAAAACGTTTATGGCCTCTGCCGATAAAACTTTGACGTTAATGGAAAGTGCTCATCTCGTATTAATGAAAATAAAGAATGATACGTCTTTCGCTAACCAATTGATGAATTTAGCACAGCAATCCAATACTCCCGAGGTGCTTCAGCTCATCCGCAGAACAGGAGTAAAGGTCGTTCCCGCCGTCTCATTTAATCCCGACGGAATCCACATGGTATTTGATGAGAAGCTTGGTGAAGTGGATTGCTGCCATATTATTGTAAATGTACGCTGGCGGGAAATGTAAGTTGTTCATATGTACCTCGATGAAGAAGCCTATAACACTGCGAATATACACAATAAAAGTGACACCCAGGATTTCATGGAGTCACTTTTTTCATTCGCTTGTCAGTATGGGTAATATGGGTATCCGTAACCATATGACGGATACTATGGGTATGGGTAAGGTCTGGGATAAAGCAGCGCCGAGCCTAACAATCCTCCCAGAACTCCTCCGACAAATGGGGCGCCGAAGAATCCTCCTCCATAAAACGGCCGCCTGCCGTATCCAAACGGTCTGCGCCCATAAACAATTCGATTATTCATCTATCATTCCCTCCTCATCTTTCTTCTTCAGCCGTCTATTTTTATAGGCTATACTACAGTCATATGCGGAATGATCCTGTTCGGGGTGGGCTTTGGCCATCTTCTGTTTTTGGGAGGGGTCCATTGAAAAGGATGCCTGGCCGGAGGTGTGCGGTTGATATTGTTTCGACACGTGCTGTTTCAAAGGTGTAAAAAATTTTCGGAAAGTGGCGTAATTATCTGAAAAGAGGGAGTGAAAATGCATGTTCTAACCGGCACAATTATTTTAAACGCAGCTCAATAATTTATATTTTTCATATATTGACCAGAATTGACTCGTGTTTTGCCTTAATCCGGCCGGTCCTCCAGAATTCACGACATAACCGCCACAGCCAACAACATTCCCCTTTCAACCGATTCTTCCCAACATAAAAAGCAGAGAACCAAAGTCCTCTGCCAATACCAAGGTTAAAACATCATCGCCGCAATCCATCCGAAGAGGATCAGAGGGATATTAAAGTGTAAGAACGTCGGTACGCATGTATCCCAGATGTGGTTGTGCTGGCCGTCTGCATTCAGTCCGGCTGTGGGTCCCAGCGTGCTGTCCGATGCCGGTGATCCCGCATCCCCTAAAGCTCCAGCTGTGCCGACGATGACGATGGTCGCCATCGGGCTGAAGCCGAGTTCCATGCAAAGGGGGACGAAGATCGCCGCGATGATCGGAATCGTCGCAAAAGATGAGCCGATGCCCATCGTGACAAGCAGACCGACTATAAGCATGAGCAGTGCTGCGAGTGCTTTGTTTCCGCCGATTGCTTCAGCAGTCGCTTCAACCAGTGTTTCGACATGCCCCGTCTCTGTCATGACTTCTGCAAATCCTGAAGCTGCAATCATCACGAACCCGATGAAGGCCATCATTTTCATTCCTTCATTCAAGAGACCATCCGCTTCCTTCCATTTCACCGAACCTGAAAGGTAAAGAACCGCAATCCCTGCCAACGCACCGAAGATCATGGATTCAAGCTGCAGCTGGACATAAAGCGCTGCAATGATCGAGAGAATAGCGAAAATCATCGCTTTCTTGTTATAGACCATTTTTTCCTCTGAAATGACTTCTTTTGCTTCACTGTATTTTCTTGATTTTCGATAGCTTACAAACACTGCAATCAGCAGTCCGATGAACATCCCTCCCACAGGGACCAACATGGCTTTCGGAATATCGCCCATTGCGATTTCCATACCGCTTCTATCTATATTTTGCGCTATGATTTCGTGAAACTGCAATCCAAATCCTACAGGAAGCAGAATATAGGGTGCAGTCAAACCGAATGTAATGACCGAAGCGATCACGCGTCTGTCGATTTGAAGCTCTGTCATGACTTTCAATAACGGCGGAATCAGGATCGGGATAAATGCGATGTGGATCGGAATCAAGTTTTGGGAAAAGACAGCCATGGTTAGAATGGCAAAGACGATAAGTGCTTTAGATAGGGCTGTCTTTCTGGAATCCCCTTTATTTCCGACAACCTTCAATACCCAATCAACGAGCAGGTTCGGGATTCCTGTGTAAGAAATCGCTACAGCGAACCCTCCAAGTAAAGCATAACTTAAGGCAATATTGGCGCCGCCTGATATTCCTTCAGAGAAGACTGCAACCGTCTCATCTACGCCCATGCCGCCTATCAGCCCGCCGACAAGTGCACCTGTTATGAGTGCAAAGACGACGTTGACACGCACAAGACTCAATATGAGCATGATCAGAACAGCAATGACAACTGCGTTCATAATTTCTTCCTCCCTTTAAAAAATGTTCTACAGCCCAGTGACAGAACTGATTATAAAAATAGTAGTTTAATAGGATTTGTTTCAATTCACTTTAGTTCGCTAAATTGGTAGAGTAATAAAACAACGTTTTTAACTCTAACAAGATAAAGGGGGGTTGTCAATACTTTAGTCTGATGAATCACTAAAATATTGGGTGGTAAGTTTTTGAAGCGTAATGGTAAGGGGATACCTTTTGTTTTCAACTTTTGCAGTTTTATTTTTAACTTCGGCTCCTCGACATAACTGGTTTTATTTTCAACTCTATTAAACATACGGAGGCTCGGGGGAATGGGCTCACCTGTATCAAAGCGATAAAAAAACCTTTCTCCCCTCAACTATTGACGGGAAAAAGGCTTTGATCATTCAATCTCACTTATTTCTCCAGTGGCTGGAATCGTTCCACCAGGAGTGCCAGCGTACGGGCCATGACCCCGGTGGCACCTGAAGGACCAAGTTCATAATGACTCTTCGTCGTGGCGGTTCCTGCGATATCCAGGTGGACCCATGGAAGTCCGTCGGCAAATTCCCCTACGAAGGCACCGCCCATGATGGCGTGGCCTGCTCGTCCCGGAGAATTGTTGAGGTCCGCAATTTTACTGCTTCGCACACGCTTTTTATCGTGTTCTGTATACGGCAGCTGCCAGATGAATTCTCCTGACTCGCTTGAGGCTTCTAGCACCTGTTCAAAGAATGCTTCATTATTTGTCAGTGCACCCGTTTTATCTTCACCGAGAGCAACAATGACTCCGCCTGTCAATGTAGCTACGTCCACGAGGTAATTCGCTCCATGATGCTTCGCATACGTCATCCCGTCTGCCAGAGCAAGGCGTCCTTCTGCATCCGTGTTCAGGACCTCGATTGTTTTACCGCTCATAGCCGTGATTACGTCATCAGGCTTGAATGCCGAACCGCTGACCATGTTGTCCGTTGAAGGGATGACGGCTACGACGTTCTGTTCAGGCTTTGTCTCTCCGATAATTTCCATTGCACCAAGAACAGCCGCGGCTCCTCCCATATCCGTCTTCATCCCGACGATGCCGTCCTTCGGCTTGATGGAGTAACCCCCGGTATCAAAGGTGATCCCTTTTCCGACTAAACCGATGACGTCCTTCCACTCATCTTTACCGTTGTATTTCAAGACGATCATCTTAGGAGGTTCAACGGATCCCTGGTTGACGGCAAGAAGCGCGCCCATGCCAAGGCTCTCCATTTCTTCCTTGTCGAGGATTTCTGCTTCGAAATCATAACGTTCTGCAAGTTCAAGCGCATATTCCGCCATTCTAGTGGATGTCAGCAGATTTCCAGGCGTGTTCACCAGCGTGCGGGCAGAGTTGACCCCTCTTCCGAAAGCCGCTCCCACTTCAAGAGCAGTTTTGACTTCTTTTTCTTCTTCACTTGTAAAAAATTCAATGCTGTCTACATAGACTTCCGGCTCATTTGATTTTTGCTTGTAGCCTTCGAATTGATATGTAGCCATCGTGAATGCCTCCATGAAAGCATGAGCCGCGTCTACACTTGGAAGTTCTTCCGAAGAGAATGTATCCAGCGCAACTGAAAATGAGGATACTTTCATTTCTTTCAGCTCTTTCGATGCAAGACCGAGCGTTTCCTTTAAAAGATCGAAGGTCAGATTTGTCTGCTTGCCAAGACCGACAAACAGGATCCGTTTGCTCCCGATTTTTCCGAATGTATGTATTTTTGATCGTTTTTTAGGTTTTGATGAAATGTCTCCATCTTTTACCAGCGAAGTGAGATACCCTTCAAATGCGTGATCTAGCGCTTTCAGTTCCCCTTGGAATGATGGCTGATGATAGACTCCGACCACCAAACATTCCCCGGCTGCTTCTGTTATGTCTTTATGATTGATTGTAAAATTCATTTCCCCTGACACCTCCATTCTCTATTATAGCGAAGATATCTTATTATTTCGACATTCCAGCTTTAAGGAGTGTTCAAGTTAGTTCTGCTTGCAATCGGGTATGATATAATTAGAACATCAATTCATTCAGATTATTGTAAAGGTGGCATGTGACAGCATGGAATTATTTTTGAATTTTCCATTTTGGGCCTCTTTGCTGGCAATTTTCTTTGCACAGTTTGTCAAAGTGCCCATACAATTTATTGCGACGAGAGAAGTCAACTGGTCTTTGATTACCTCTACAGGAGGGATGCCGAGCTCCCACTCTGCCGCAGTAACGGCTTTATCCACAGGTGTCGCCCTCGAAACCGGACTGTCTTCTCCGATCTTTGCCGTGTCGGCTATTTTTGCCATCATAACCATGTTTGATGCAACCGGCGTTAGAAGGCAGGCGGGTGAACAAGCCATCGTATTGAACCAATTAACGACCGACTTTCAAAAATTTTTGACAGAAGCCAAGGGCTGGCAGAACAAACCCGAGCAGGAAAAGCGGAAAGAGTTAAAGGAGCTGCTTGGGCATAAACCGATCGAAGTCTTTTTCGGCGGCCTTTCAGGAATTCTCCTGACCCTGCTTCTCCACTATTTATTTTTCACTTAGGAGTGATTCGGTGAGGATTGTCTCGATCTGCCCGAGTAATACTGAAATCATTGATTATCTTGGTCTAACATCCAAGCTGGTCGGTGTGGATGATTTTTCCGATTATCCTGAAGCGGTCCGTTCACTTCCAAGACTCGGACCTGATTTATCCATCGATATGGATAAGCTCCAGTCGCTTGAACCGGATCTCGTCTTTTCTTCTATGAGTGTTCCCGGTATGGAGAAGAATATTGAGGAATTGGAAAAGAGGAGCATCCCTCATATCACGCTTAACCCCCAAAGCTTCCATGACATTGCAGAAGATATTTTGACTGTCGGGAAAGCATGCTCTGTTGAAGATGCTGCAGTCAAAAGGCATCAATTTTTACATACAGTCGAGGAGCTGAAGCGGTTAAGCAGGAACGTCACCCATACTCCGGTCCTGTACTGGGAATGGTGGCCAAAGCCCGTTTTTACCCCTGGAAAAATCAACTGGCTGACTGAACTGAGTGAGATGGCCGGGGCAAAAAACTGCTTCCGCGATGTCGAACTTGCAAGCGTTCAGACCGACTGGGAAGATGTCAGGCTGCGCGAACCCGATTATATTTGCCTTGCCTGGGTAGGCGTACAACAGAAGCGGGTGAATCCCGAAATAGTGAGGAAGCGTCCTGGCTGGGGTACCATGAAAGCCGTTCAGGACAATCGGATCCTCATCCTGGAAGAAGCCCTTTATTGCAGGCCCTCCCCCCTTCTTTTAAAAGGAGCGGTACAACTTGCCCGGAAGCTTCATCCTGATGTATATGAAGAGTTGGATCTTCAAGGTGCTCCATAATAAAAAGGCCCGTACACACTTTTACTAAAATGTACCCTATAGAGTAGACACTTAAAAAAAGTCTACCTATAGGGTATTTTTTTGTATAATGACAAATAGACACTAGTAGAAATCGGGGAAACATCATGAGTAAAAAAACATTCACAGAGAAAGAAATCAAACAATTATCCATTAATCCTTTTGTGAAAGCTGTAAGCGCTAAGGGAATTACCTACAAAGATGAATTTA
>NZ_JABMCR010000389.1 GCF_013179555.1 Bacillus haikouensis | reverse complement strand
TCAAGTGTAGACCCCGAATGATTCCCGTGCGTCAAATTCAGGATTTGAAGAGCATGATGAAAGGGAAACAGGATCTCTTTTTTCATTGAGAATTCCTTTCTCTGCATACCAAGCAGCGACCTGATCGAAGAGTGCAGGACGGGTACAGGTGTTGTCTTTTCAACCCCGGCCATCCTGACCAACAGGATTTGCGATCGTTTCAGCTGCTGGGCAATGGTGCTCACAAATGCTTCGTGCAGTTCCTCATCCCCGAGCAGGAAGCGGAATGAAAAGAAGTTCTGGGCTACTAAAAGAGTTTCCTCTGACGAACGAACCGACCACTGCCTCATTCGTTCTTCCCACTTTTGGATGCTCCCCCTCCATGAACTCTCTGAAGACATCATGTTTCCTTCACAGCGTCTTATTCCCGCTTTCTCGAGTCTTTTCACTACTCTTTCAGAAAACAGTTTGAAATACTCCTCCGAACATTCTTCATCGTTTTCATAGACGAGGAAATGATCCTGGTCGGTCAGCATGAATTGCTCTTTTCTTCCAGCAGAGCCCATTACATAGAAGGAATATCTGCAAGGCTTCACATTCCCTTCCTTCTCAAGTTCTTCTTCCGTATCACGCAGTACCCTTCGATACAACCGGTCCACGAGCCCTGACATAAAATCCAACACATGCAAGACAGGGGCATGGGCTTTCCACAACTGATGAAACACCGATTCAATGGAGGTCTTCATTTTCTCGACCGGGAAGCCCTTATCCTCAAGCTTATGTGTACTGATCAATGAACCGGTATGATTCGCTTTCATCACATCGTAAAGGGTGATAATCCCTGCTAACTTACCGTTTTCTGTCACTGGCAGATGCTTGATCGAATGGTCGAGCATCGCAGCCAGCGCTTCGTACAGATAGGCACCCCCACCGATTATGACGGGTTCCGCTGTCATCCCATTTTCCACAGAACTCGTGAGGGGGATATTGCCTGCAAGGCATCTAGATACGATATCCCGTTCGGTAAGGATGCCTGCAATCCCCTTTGCATCAAGCACGACAACGGAGCTCACCCGCTTTTCCCCCATGATTTGTGCTGCTTCTTGAAGGGAAGCTCCGATATCCACCGATATGACGTTTTCTACCATACTATCTTTCACTCTCTTTAAAATCGACGATCGTTCTTCAAACCCATAGGATGCACTGACCTGTTTTGATAGAGAGTAATAGATGTCCTGAAGCCGCTTGGATGTTTCGTTCAATAAAAAATGTTTAAGATGCGGATCTACCCTGAAATCTTTCAAGCCGCTATATGGTACCAGGCACAGGAGGCTGTCTCGCGCTGCCTTCACTTCCACGGAGGCATAGAGCCACCCTTCCGCTTCTTCTTTCTCCATAAAAGAATAAAGGGAGGACAGACCGATGGTTCCCCCTTTGGAAATGACTTCAAGTACTTCTTCTTTTCCGTCCATGTTTTTCGGTACGATGATTTCAACTTCCCCTGCTACGACAAGAAAGAGGCCGCTGCGATTTTCATCGCTTTTCAAAAGCGTATGATCAGCATCGGCGGTCACTTTTATACAATGCGAAAAAAGGGAAAGAGCCGTACTTTGCTCCATCCCCCTGAAAAAGGGATGAAGCAGTACAGCTTCTTGATAGGTTCGATCAGGATTTGAAGTTGACATCATCATCCACCCAGATTTCACCGTTTTTAAAGGTCATTTGTTCTGGATAACGGAGATCGGTTACTTCATCCTGCAGTTTTTGATCCGGAGCCTTCGTCATTAAGGATACGACGATATTGGCAATGAATCCGGCAGCTGCACCGAATACCCCTGCTCCTGTATCGATGATCCCGAATACATTGACGCCTGCTCTCGCCATGAAGATATAAGTGAGTGTCACTGCCAGACCGACAAGGAGACCTGCGATTACCCCTCGCGCGTTGGAGCGCTTCCACCAGACTCCGAGTATGAGAGCCGGGAAGAAGGTACCTGAAGCGAGCGCGAAGGCCCACGCAACGATCTGGGTGATGACTCCCGGAGGATTCAGCGCCACCAAACCTGCTGCCAGGGTGGCGAGAACGATTGTCCAGCGAGCTACCGCGAGACGGTTTTTCTCCGTCGCATTTGGTCTGAATACGCGGTAATAGATATCATGTGCGAAGGAAGACGAAATCGAGATCATTAATCCGCCTGCAGTCGATAAGGCTGCTGCCATCGCCCCTGCTGCAACAAGACCTATGACAAACACGCCGAGGTTTGCGATTTCAGGCGTCGCCATGACGACGATATCATTCGAGATGACGATTTCCTTCCATTGTAAGATGCCGTCAGCATTTGTATCTGCTACTTGAAGTTTTCCTGTGTCCACCCAGGAAGCTGTCCAGGCCGGCAATTCACTGATTTTGCTGCCTGCCACCTTCGTCATCAGGATAAACCGGGAGAACGCTGCATAAGCTGGTGCAGACAGATAAAGAAGTCCGATGAAAAGGAGTGCCCATGCCCCGGACCAGCGAGCCGCTTTCATCGTTGACACCGTATAGAAGCGGACGATTACGTGAGGAAGACCTGCCGTACCGGCCATTAACGTAAACATAAGGGCCATGAACTGCCACTTCGTCCCGTTCGTAAATGGTGCAAAGTATTCAGAGATTCCCAGCTCCCGGTCGAGCTCCCCGATCTTCCCGATTAGTTCTCCGTAGGAAATCCATGGTGCCGGATTTCCGGTTATTTGCAGGGACATGAAAATGACCGGAATTAAATAAGCAATGATAAGGACAATATACTGTGCAACCTGCGTCCACGTAATCCCCTTCATCCCGCCGAATGCGGAATAAAAAGCGATCAGCACAACACCGATAAGCGTCCCGACTTTAGCGTCGATCTCGAATAGTCTTCCGATTACAACTCCGGATCCGGAAAGCTGACCGATGGAGTAAGTGAAACTGATGATGATTGTACAGATCGCGGCGATAACGCGGGCTGTATGACTGTTATAACGGTCTCCGATAAATTCCGGGACCGTGTAGCGTCCATACTTACGGAGCTGCGGGGCCAGCAGGAA
>NZ_JABMCR010000388.1 GCF_013179555.1 Bacillus haikouensis | reverse complement strand
GGAACATTCGCCACCTTGAATCGTTTATGTGCAAGATACTGTGAAAGAGGTGTCTTGCTTGTTCTTGAAACGCCTACCAGCACGATATCAGCTTTGAGGATTCCCCTTGGATCTCTCCCATCATCATATTTCACAGCAAATTCAATGGCTTCCACTTTTTTGAAGTAGTCATCATCCAGCTTTCTGACGGTACCCGGTTCAAATAAAGGTTCCTTATTATAAATCGTCTGATACTTATCCATCAACGGTCCTATAATGTCAAAGGCATAAAGCTCCTCTTTTTCAGCCTTCTCCTTAATGTACGCCCTCATGTCAGGTTTAACGAGCGTATATACAATAAGCCCCTGATTCAATTTTGCCAGCGAAATGACCTCATCGATATTTTCAAAGTCCTCTACATACGGAAAGCGTTTGATGACCGTATTGGAACCATTGAATTGACTAATGGCCGCTTTTGTAACTAATTCAGCAGTTTCTCCCACTGAGTCGGAAACAACATAGATAATCGGTTCTTTCACGATCGTTCACCACCTTCTATTCTTCTTCTGCCAATGCGACAAATGCTTTCGTGATATTCGTTTTTGTAATCCTCCCGGTGACTTCCATATCACCGCTATCCATTTTCTTCACTACAGGAACAGAATCAATCTGTTTATGGATGAGATCTTTCGCTACACCGATAAGAAGATCGTCTTTTTCACATGTAGTGATGTTGGGCATTCTCGTCATTATGATATTCACAGGCAATGTGCTGAGTTCTTGCTTTCCGATACTTGCCCGGAGTAGATCCTTTCTGGATAATACACCCACTAGATATGTATTTGCATCCACCACGAATAAAGTACCTACATCCTCAAGGAACATCGTAACAATAGCATCATAAACAGACACATTTTCATTCACAACGACAGGTATGGACTGATAATCTCTAACATAAATTTTATTCAGGTTTTCTGTCAAGAGCTGCGTTCCTGTTTTACCTGTATAAAAATACCCGACCCTCGGCCTTGCATCCAAATAACCCGCCATTGTAAGGATGGCAAGATCCGGTCTCAGGGTAGCCCTCGTTAAATTCAACTGATCTGCGATTTGCTCACCCGTAATGGGCCCATTATCTTTGACGATCTGCAGAATATGTTCTTGCCTTTTATTTAGTTCGATTGTTACTCACCACCTAACGAACAAACGATTTATGTTATACTTTATAATAAATATTATATACTATTTACAGAAAATGAAAAGAGAATATTGAAATGGCAATGTGACAACACTATGAATACTATGCATGAACAAAGGGTATCTTTTTTTTATCAAAACTTCAATTCTTTTTTCTTCGAGGATACGGAGTTGTTATTTTTGATGGGGCATGATAAAATGTTTTCATCTTACAACCATATACAGGCTATGATGGATACATAAGTACTTGCAGTGAAGCGACCAGGGACGGTGAAAGCCTGGATGGCAGGGAAACGGCAATCCAGAGCTTACCGACTTGAAAGTGGATATACGTCTTTAAGAACGTGTATCAACTAGGGTGGAACCGCGAGTAACAAGCTCGTCCCTAGGCCTTGCCTAGCGACGAGCTTTTTTTATTTTCTAAACTGATTACAAGGAGTGACTTATATGTCAATGGAACAAGTAGTAAATTTAGCTAAGCACCGCGGATTTGTTTTTCCGGGATCTGAAATTTACGGAGGACTGGCGAACACATGGGATTACGGCCCATTGGGCGTCGAACTTAAGAACAATATTAAAAAAGCATGGTGGAAGAAATTCGTCCAGGAATCCCCTTATAATGTCGGGCTTGATGCCAGCATCTTAATGAACCCGCAAACATGGGTAGCATCCGGTCACGTCGGAAACTTCAATGATCCGATGATTGATTGTAAAGAATGCAAGACACGTCACCGCGCAGACAAAATCATTGAAAACGCACTTGAAGAAAAGGGCATTGAAATGATCGTAGATGGTCTTTCCTTTGACAAAATGGAAGAGATCATAAACGAACACTCCATTTCCTGCCCGGATTGCGGAAGTAAAAATTTCACGGAGATCCGTCAATTCGACCTGATGTTTAAAACACATCAAGGTGTTACCGAGTCTTCCACCAATGAAATCTATCTGCGCCCGGAAACAGCTCAAGGTATATTCGTAAACTTCAAAAATGTTCAGCGCTCAATGCGTAAAAAGATGCCATTCGGTATTGCCCAAGTCGGGAAAAGCTTCAGAAATGAAATCACACCTGGTAACTTCACATTCAGAACCCGTGAATTTGAACAAATGGAGCTGGAATTCTTCTGTAAGCCAGGCGAAGACTTGGAGTGGTTCTCATACTGGCGTGAATTCTGTAAGAACTGGTTACTTAACCTCGGCATGAACGAGGAAAACATGCGTTTACGCGATCATGATAAAGATGAACTATCCCACTACAGTAACGCAACTACGGATATTGAATATAAATTCCCATTCGGCTGGGGAGAACTTTGGGGTGTCGCAGACAGAACGGACTTTGATTTGAAGCGTCATATGGAGCACTCAAACGAAGACTTTCATTATATGGATCCGCAGACAAATGAAAAGTATGTACCGTATTGTATCGAACCATCACTTGGTGCCGACCGTGTGACTCTCGCATTCTTATGTGATGCATTCGCGGAAGAGGAATTAGAGAATGATTCAAGAACGGTTCTCCGCTTCCATCCTGCGCTCGCACCTTTCAAGGCAGCGGTTCTTCCATTATCGAAAAAGTTGTCCGATGATGCATTCAAAGTGTATGAAGAGCTGTCAAAAGACTTAATGATCGATTTTGATGAGACTGCTTCCATCGGTAAACGTTACCGACGCCAAGATGAAATCGGAACACCTTTCTGTATCACATTTGATTTTGATTCAGTTGAAGACGGCCAGGTGACAGTACGTGATCGTGATTCGATGGATCAGGTAAGAATGCCGATCAGTGAAGTGAAATCCTTCCTGATGGAAAAAATCCAGTTTTAATATTGTTAGAAAGAGGCTGGGACAAAACTAATGACCTCGACATAAAGACGAA
>NZ_JABMCR010000387.1 GCF_013179555.1 Bacillus haikouensis | reverse complement strand
TTGCTCAATAATCCTGCTGAACTCTATATTAATCCCGCTTTTTAACATTTTTTTCAAATCATTAGACCCACGCGGTTCCGTCAGCCATTTCTCATCCCTAAATTAAAATCCCTCTAAACAAAAAAACAATCCGGTTTGCCCAATAGGCAAATCGGATTGGTTCGCAGTTATACAGAAGTGTACAATATTTACACCCAAGTAAACATATACTTCTCATCTTCGACATCTTTTGCTTTTTTGACGATCTTCAACGGTTTAAATGTATCGATCATGACGGCAAGCTCCAATGTTTCTTTTTTGCCGATGCTTGCTTCCGTCGTCCCCGGATGAGGGCCATGCGGGATTCCGCTTGGGTGGAGGGTGATCGAGCCTTCCTTGATCCCTTTACGGCTCATGAAATTCCCCTCCACATAGTACAGCAGCTCATCGCTGTTAACATTGCTGTGGTTGTATGGAGCAGGAATTGATTCCGGATGATAGTCATATAATCTCGGGACAAAGGAACATACCACGAAGTTATGCCCTTCAAATGTCTGGTGTACCGGAGGCGGCTGATGGACACGCCCGGTGATCGGCTCGAAGTCCTCGATGTTGAACACCCAAGGATATAAATAGCCGTCCCAGCCGACCACATCAAGCGGATGATGATCCAGCACATGTGAATGCAGGGCTCCCCTTGATTTCAGGATGACTTCGAACTCGCCTTTTTCATCATAAGTCTCCAGTTTCCCGGGTCCTCTCAAATCACGTTCGCAAAATGGACTGTGCTCGAGGAGCTGGCCGTATTCATTGCGGTAACGTCGAGGGGTGGTGATCTGACTGAAGGATTCCACCATCAGCATCTTCGTGTCTTCTTCAGGAACGACGCGGTAAATCGTACCGATCGGAATCACGACGTAATCACCTTTTCCATACGTGATCGTGCCGAACATCGTTTCCACTTTCCCTTTACCGAAGTGGATATACAGCATTTCATCTCCATCGCCGTTGCGGTAATAGCTCTTCATTTCCTCAGTGACAAATGCAGTACCGATCAACAGGTCGGTGTTACCAAGCAGGTATTCCCTGCTTACCAGTGCATCGCCTTTCTTTTCCACCCCGTCCGTCATGAAGTGGCGGTGGCGTACCGCGCCATCCTCTTCAAATTCAGGCATATAGCTGCCGAGATACTCCGTCTTGGTGACCCCGGTCGGCAGGTGATGATGATAGAGAATCGATTGAGTCCCCGAGAAACCTTTCGTCCCCATCACCTGTTCCCTGAAAAGGGTGCCGTCTGGTTTCTTAAACATGGTGTGACGTTTGTGAGGGATTTCCCCCATTTGACGGTAATACATGGTTTTCCTCCTCTCTGGCGCTCGCGACCTTGTTTCGCAGCACGCCCAGTCCACCTATTTCTAATTCGACTTCATCCCCCGGCTTCAGCCAGCGGTGGGTTTCCGTCCCAAGCTCGAGGATACAGCCGGTCCCGACCGTTCCCGAGCCGATGACTTCTCCAGGATAGAGAGTCACGTCCTTCGATGCCCTCTCGACCATGTCGGCGAAAGTATAGTAAATATCTTTGTAATTCCCTTTTGACAATTGTTTTCCATTCACTTTAGCAGTCATGCTCAGATCAAACCGGTCCCCGTCGCGGTATGCCTCCAATTCATCCTTCGTCACCAGATAAGGACCGAATGATGTGGCAAAATCCTTCCCTTTTGCAGGACCGAGACCGACTTTCATTTCTTGCTTCTGAATGTCCCTTGCACTCCAATCATTCATGATGAAGTAGCCGTAGATATGGTCTTCGGCATTTTCCCGGGAGATGTTCCGGCCTTCTTTTCCAATTACACAGGCAATTTCCAGTTCGTAATCGAGCCATTCGCTGCCGTCCGGTCCGGTGATTGTTTCATCTGGACCTTTGACCGCCAGATGATTGGTAAAATAAAAGACTGGGATTTCATACCACTCAGGCACTACATCCAGGCCTCTCCGTTTACGTGCAGTCTTGACATGATCTTCGAATGCATAAAAGTCACGGATGCTGACCGGTCGGGGAATCGGGGCTTTCAGTGTGACTTCTTTAAGGGGGTATACCCCTTTTTCTCCCCCTGAAAAAATTCCGAGCCCATCCATTTTCTCCAGCGCTTCCTCTCCGCGTTCAATCAACGACAGAATATCATTCGGCAGGCCGCCATCGGTCGCTTCATGAAGATCGATGACAAATTCATCTTGAACAATACCTGCCCTGACTTCCTTTCCCTTAAGAAAACTTACGAGTTTCATCTCTGCTCACCTTTTTCGAATCATTTCAAAAGAATCGGACAGCGGTTTTGTATACGATTGACCTGCAAGTCTTCCTACAGGCTTCAATTTATCGGAATCAATCTTCCCGTCATAATAGAGTTCATCGTCGACCCTGACGTATTCTACCTTACCGATGACAAGGCTTCCCGCTCCCGGCTGATCCCCGAAATGAAGAACTTGATGCAGCGTACATTCGAGTTGTACTTTGCTTTCTTCAACGCCAGGAGGCTTAACGGCAACCGAATCTTTCTTCGTTAAACCGACTTGTTCAAATTCATCCACATCCCGGTCATATTCAATTGCACAGTTATTCATCTCTTCGACAAATTCTTCGCTCACAATATTGATGACAAATTCTTTCGTTGTTTCAATATTGGTGAGAGTGTCTTTTTTGCTCCCGTCTTTTCCTTTTCTCATGGGTGAGAAGCAGATAAGCATCGGTTCTGCCGAAATCGCAGTGAAAAAACTGTAAGGGGCGAGATTCGCCTTTCCCTCTTCATCCAGGGAAGAGACAAAAGCAATCGGACGGGGTAAAATACTGCCGATCATTAATTTATACGCATCCTGCCAAGGAAGGGTGTGAGGTTTGATATCCATTCACTCCCCTCCTTTTGCTTTTAGAATTTCTTCCATTGAAGAAACGAATCGTTTATTGTCTTCCTCTGTACCGATTGTGACCCGTACTGTACTTGGATATCCAAGCAGGGTTCCTGAGCGGACGAGGATACCCCTTTTGACAAGCTCGGAAGATACATGGTCACCGTTTAGACCCGTGTCCACCATGATGAAGTTCGAC
>NZ_JABMCR010000386.1 GCF_013179555.1 Bacillus haikouensis | reverse complement strand
TATTGAACAAAATCCGAATATAGTATCTCCCACTTGGACTCTGTACAGAGTTACTGCAAGTGAAGTTGAATTCTGGCAAGCAGACGAAGAACGTAAGCATATCAGACTAAAATATAGTAATGAGGGAGATGAGTGGATAAGAACTCAATTATGGGCTTAGCTGTCAGTGGAAGAAGAAAAAGCCTAAAAACACTGCGTATTAGGCTTTTTCTAAACGCCCTCACCTAAGAAGGCAAGTTAAGTTAATAACTTATGAAACAAGTTTTAATCCGATTGCTGCACCTAAAACCATAACGATAAAGACTAACCTTTTCCAATCTTTGGATTCTCCATATAAAAGCATTCCCAGTATTGCTCCACCGGACGCACCTATTCCCGTCCAAATGGCGTAAGCTGTGCCCATGGGGAGTGTTTCCATTGCATAAGAAAGAAATAAGAAACTTGCACCAAATCCAAGAATTAATAGGGCAAGGGATGTCCAATTACGATCTTTATGAAGTTTATTGATCATCACAACCCCGACCATTTCAAATAACCCGGCAAAAATTAAAGCGATCCAAGCCATTAAGATTCAGCCCCTTCCTTGTCTTTATCATCGGTCACTAATTTCAAGCCGATTACACCAGCTAATAACAATAAAATCATAAGTATTTTACTGATTTTGACTGGTTCTCCAAAGAAAAGAATTTCAGCAATAACAGTACCTGTCGTACCTAATCCCACAAAAACTGCATACACGGTTCCTACAGGAAGTTTTCGTCCCGCCATGATCATTACGTAGAAGCTGATAATGATTGATATAACGGTTCCGGCCCACGTCCAAAAGTCATCAGCATGTTTCAATCCTATAACCCAAAACACTTCAAAAAATGCAGCAACAAATACCTTAATCCAGTTTGCGTTCATCTGAATGACACCTCCACTTTTATTCTTTACACAAAAATCAAAAAAAGCCTGAAAGAAACTGATAAACAGTTATCTCCCAGGCTTTTATCCCTCCGTGACACAGCAGTACTGTGAGTTTTCTCTCGGACCAGACCAACAGGAAATTGCGGAACCCTAGAAAACCTTTAACTAACTATGCAATTGATATATATTTTACACAAATAGTAGAGTAATTCAAGAGAAAATTAGTATTGGTAGTAAGATAAGAATTCTGGTGTTTGTAGTGGATGTGAAGAAATGAACTCAAGCAAACGGGTACGGTAGCTGATACTCGTCTGTCTCACGCTATTTTCTTTGTTCCGTTTAGGGTAATGAAAAAAGCATAATTGTATGTCGAAAATATCTTCTTCATACAAATTACAATTGAATACAATTCACCGAGTTATGTCATTTTTAATCAAGAAGGATTGGATGGAATTGTAGTAAAAGAATGAGGCTATGATTATCTTATTAATAGTAGTGTAATTATTATATTCGTTTACAATACTCACCTATGGCATATGGAGAAAAAAATAACAGACTATTCATAGCCGCAGCAGTTGTAGTAGATTAGGGATTCACCTGTGTAATTTTACATAAGGATATAGCTGCAGTGATTATAGTTTCTTCATCAATAGGCAGGTCACCTA
The DNA here is from genome assembly GCF_013179555.1 of Bacillus haikouensis. Classification (GTDB taxonomy): domain Bacteria; phylum Bacillota; class Bacilli; order Bacillales; family Bacillaceae_B; genus Rossellomorea; species Rossellomorea haikouensis_A. The sequence goes on along the minus strand of NZ_JABMCR010000386.1, from coordinate 1,523 downwards.
TTACAATTCCAAGACCTGTTCTGTCCACAGTATAGTTGGCAGCCACGGAACCTTGACTGAGTCTTATATCTACTGTTGAACCGATAAGTGTATCAAACAATTGTCTAAGTGGTATTTCACGACAGGCACATTCGCCTGTAAAATCGACAGGAGGTTCCAGTTCAATATCAGGTCCGGGTAAAAAGGCGACCCCAAGTAAGTCTGCAATGCTGACCACAGAAGTTATGTTTGTTATTTCATTTGTAACTGTAACCAAAAAATCATCTACCTCATTGATGGTGACCAAAAACAGAATGGGAGGTTCATTTGGCGGGTCCGCAATAGTCGGAAGGATAACCATTTGCCCGATTAGTTGTTGTAAAACATTTTGAAGAGGAGAAACACAACAATCACAAACACTGGTTTCAGGCCCGGGTGGTCCTTGTGGTCCAACAGGTCCTTGGGGTCCCGGAGGTCCTGGAGGTCCTGGAGGACAAGTGCATTTAGGCGGGTAAAAACTACACCCTTGTGGTGGTTCTATCCCTTCTAAAGAACTGCCGATTTCCATTTTTGGTTTCCTTTTTGATTGAAGATTTGGTTTCCTCAGATGGGGTAGCTGACGACGCTGAAAATAACGATTGGTTTCCATAAAAACATCCTTTTTTATTATACATATGCACTGGAGTTTTGGTTGTCCCTTTTTTATAATCAATTTAAAAGTAAAATTTTGAAAACATAGCTTAAGATATTGTTCAGCACATGGACGTTATCTAAGTCCATGTGCTGATACTTTCTATCCAGGTTATGCTATATTGAAAATGAAGGTCTCACCAAGAGGTATTAGTGAAAAATATCAACAATTAAAGAGATTTCTCCAAGACTAAAATATAGAATAAGGAAGGCGGGAAGAGTGTTTTAGTCTAAGTAAAACCCGAACTGAATTGCCTTCTAATAGGTAAATTAGTTCGGGTTTTTATTTTGTTCAATGTACATTTAAATTTTAGCTTGTTCCAGCGGTTGATCGGAGTGCAAGACGAATGCTCCGGCGGGAGAAGCGTGTTAGGTGAAACCCCGCAGGGAGATAGGTGCGACCGAGGAAGCTCACTAACCGCCCGCGGAAATCGGAGTCTTGCACGGAAATCAATAACGGTGTATAACCGCGACAAACAAGATTTAACCTGACATTGTGCATTTCAGACTATTGTAATTTATTTCTTTCCAAGCCTCGTACCTGCAGCCTTAACAGCAAAACTCACCCATTCCTTCACGAACAAATAGATACTTGATCACGACCATTGTTTTTAGCAATATAAAGCTGTTCATCTGCGTGTTGGATCATCTCGTCGATGGTATTGTAGCTGTGGAACTGATTGCTGCAAAGGCCAATACTGACTGTTATGTTTATTGAATTTCCGCCTCCCGCATCAAAGCGATGCTCATGAAGGACATATAGCAATAATTGTGAAATTTTCAATGCATCGTTTCTATCCGTGTCTTGCAGATAAACAATGAATTCTTCTCCGCCGAAACGGCCAACGATTCCC
>NZ_JABMCR010000385.1 GCF_013179555.1 Bacillus haikouensis | reverse complement strand
GAAAGAACGACTTTTCCACGGATTGTACGAAAGTATGTAAGTAAACCCCGATTATTCTTTGTCTTTTCCTTACTCTCTTTCTTTTTGTTTCCTTTTGGCAATGTGACTGGTGATTTCCATTTTTTCTTTATCACTGCATCCCCCTCCTGGACGTGAAAAAAGTAGCATCAAAGGATGAACTTACCATTATTCTACCTATATTGTACTGATTAATCTAGTCTATTTGGTTACTTTTTGTCGAATTTTTAAGAATTTTATCAAATTTAGATATACCCGAATAAATATGTAAGTATTTTTAATTATGTTCGTTTAATTGTGAGTTATGTTTAGTTTAATCTTGTTAATATGAACGAATTGATCAATAAATACAAACTTCATTTAAATCAATAACAAATCATGCAAGTGGTTCGAGTGGGTCTTATGTACTGGTCGGAAGTCTGGGGTTGAACACCAAAAAGAGAATCGGGGTATTTTTGAAAAGCAAAGAAAGATTCTTGTTTAAAGACATATGAATGTAAGTAAGGGATCCTTCATTTGTGAAACACAGTACGAATGAACAGAGAGCTCGAAATTGAGTCTTCGGGAGGGAGAATATGCCTCATTCACATTTAATTAAACCATTTATAGGTGATCATTATCCGATGATTGATTATGGGAAGGGAGTTTATCTGTACGATCAGTCAGGTCAGGAGTATTTAGATGCTTGTTCCGGAGCTGTAACAGCGAATCTGGGACATGGAATGGAGGAAATCATTCAATCGATTGTTGAGCAGGGCAGCAAAGTGGCCTTTGTATATCGTTCGCAATTCAGCAACCAGCCAGCTGAAGATCTCGCTGCTTTTCTTCATGAGAAAACAGGATATCCGTGGAGTTTCTTTGTGAACAGCGGCTCAGAAGCAGTGGAAACTTCAATAAAAATCGCTCTTCAGCATTGGCATGAAAAGGGCAAGCCTGCCAAAAGAAGAATCCTGTCGAGGTGGCTCAGTTACCATGGTATCACATTGGGAGCTTTATCAGCTTCAGGTCATCCTGTCAGAAGGGAAAGGTTCGATTCCGTAATAGGGGATTGGCCGACAATCGAGCCTCCATATTGTTTGGATTGCCCGTTTGGCAAGTCTTATCCTACCTGTGATTTGGCTTGTGCTCAGCAGCTGGAGATGATGATTTCAAGAATAGGAGCCGATAATATCGCAGCATTCATTTCAGAGCCGATCATCGGAGCAGCGGGAGGAGCCATTTCACCACCTAAAGAATACTATTCCCGCATCAAAGAAATCTGTGAACGTAATGAAATTCTATTTATTTCTGACGAAGTCATGAGCGGATGCGGAAGAACAGGGACCTTCTTGGCACTTGAACAATGGGGAGTCAAAGCTGATATCGTGGCTGTCGGAAAAGGATTGAGTGCTGGATATGCACCAATAGCGGCAGCATTGATATCAGACAAAGTGATGGAACCAATAATAAATGGGACAAGAATTATTATGAGCGGTCATACTTACAGCGGGAATCCGCTCTCCTCAGCCGCCGCTCTTGCCGTTCTGAAACTCATCGAATCAGAAAAGATCATAGAAGGAATTGAAAGTAAAAGTATTTATTTGAGAAATTTATTGGCGAAGTTGAAGAATGAATTTTTATTTGTGCGGGAAGTTAGGGGAAAGGGCTTATTATTGGGCATTGAATTTACTCTCTCAGGCAGTGAATCGGGTGGAACTTTCACTTCTTCTGTCGTGGCTGCAGGTACCGAAAACGGAATCCTATTGTATCCGGCGGCAGCAGGGCTCGACGGGAGAAAAGGCTCGGCCATCATAATAGCACCACCTCTGAACAGTTCGAAAAGAGAGCTTGAGGAAGTGTACAAAAGGCTGCGGTCCACCTTTCAAACAGTTGAAATGAAGTCGAAGGAGGGGTAGGGGTGTCTAGAAATCTAAATAAAATTAGCAGCTATGAAAACATAAAGTCTTTATTCTTTAATAATATGATTCTAATGTTTGGCGGTTTTGGAGGAGTAGGTTCTCCGCCGACTATCATTAATAACATATTGAATTGGGGGACCAGAGACCTGACAATCATTGGGAATGACACGGGGTTTCCCCATATCGGGATCGGGCAGCTGATTGCCGAAAATAGAGTCAAAAAAGTCATCGCCTCCCATATCGGTTCGAACCCGATAGCTGGCAGGTTGATGAGTGAGGGGACACTTGAAGTGGAATTTTCTCCACAAGGAATACTTGCGGAAAGAATCAGGGCTGGCGGTGTGGGACTAAAAGGTATCATATCTGATATAGGGATTGATGACCCATACTTGAACAAGGAGAAGAAAGTGATTGAAATAGAAGGACATCCTTATTTAGTTGAGTCAGCCCTGTCTGCACAAGTAGGTATCGTATTAGCAAAGAAAGCGGATCCATTCGGTAATCTTGTTTATGACAAAAGTGCGAGAAATACGAATCCATTAGTGGCTATGGCTTCAGACATCACTATTGTGGAAGCTGAAGAAATCGTAGACACCGGAGAACTGGATCCGGAACAAATCGTTACCTCTGGAGTTTTTGTCGATTATATTGTTCCTTCTAAAGGAGTCGATTGGAAATGGATATGGGAATAAAGAACAGGCTGGCGGAGAGAGCTTCCCGGGAAGTAAAGGATGGGATGGTCGTCAATCTCGGGATTGGGATCCCTTCACTCGTACCCAATCATCTCCCTTCAGGGTATGAAGTCATTTTTCATTCGGAAAATGGAATTGTAGGCATAGGAGCGGCCCCGGGGAGAGGCAGTGAGGACGGAAACCTCTGTAACGCCGGCGGTTTCCCGGTATCACTGATTAACGGTGGAAGTTATACGGACAGTGCAGCAGCATTCGCGATGATCCGAAGAGGAAAAATTGACTTGACCATCCTTGGTTCTTTGCAGGTCAGCCAAAAAGGTGACCTTGCAAATTGGATCATACCCGGTAAAAAGGTGCCGGGAATGGGCGGTGCGACTGAACTCGCATCAAAAGCGAAAAAAGTGATCGTGGTAATGACTCACTTGGATAAATATCATAATAGTAAGCTAGTAAAAGAATGCACCTTGCCATTAACCGCAAAACAGTGCGTAT
>NZ_JABMCR010000384.1 GCF_013179555.1 Bacillus haikouensis | reverse complement strand
CCTCCAAAAAAACTCATTATTCTATTGCGATACCACGAACTGAGGTGAAGTAAACGGAGAACAGAGAGGAAATCGGTTTAAATGTCCAACCTTGGTACAAAAGGACCGTCCCTGGAAATTTTAAATGGGGAGAGGGTAATGCATTAGTTTGCCGGAGTGGATTTGGATATTTATGTTAATATAGGAAGTGAAATTGAGAATTAATTGGGGGACCGGATATGGGATTTGTCATTATTCTATTTTTATTGATTTTTTCATTTGATTTTACAAGGATCAGGAAGCAAAACGATAAAATGATCGAACAGAATGAAAGGGTGATTGAGTTGCTGGAGGAAATGAAGAAGAAAGAAGGAGCTTAGATGTAAGACTCATCAAGCTTCCCAATCAAGTTGGCATTATGGGTTGTGGACATTGATTTCGGGAATCAGTCAGATGCAGTTTGGGATCCTATATGAAAGAGGTTGATAGAATGGAAAAAAAAGCCGTGTTGCTCTATCCGCAGTTCAGCGAATATGAACTGAGTGTCGCCTTGTCGATCCTGATGCAGGGTGGTAAGCCAATTGGTTACAGCAGGTTTGAGTGCAGAACCGATCAGAGGTGAGTCCTTCCTGATGTGTATTTCCTGACGTCACGATCGATGATTTATATAACGGGGAGATTGATAGTCATATTTTAACGGGCTGCATGGATATTATGAAATTAGCAAATGAAGGGAGACTATTCACATTTTTAAAAGAAATAGAGAGCACGGTGTCAGTTATTGCAAGTATTTCGAGTTCCCCGTTTCTTCTTGCAGAAGCAGGACTTTTAAAAGGGAGGAAGTACACGGTCGGAATGCTTGAAGGTGACCGGGGGGAAACCGGTGTTTTTGAAAGCGGAAATTATTCAGATAACTAGTCGTACAGGATGGAGGCAAGGGGCAGTGGATTCGTCCAATTTGGTGCAGCATTAGGACTTTCGTTTGATGAGAGGTGGTATGGAAGATTAATTGAAGGATAGGAGTGAACACTATTAACACTTTTACCAATCACTACTATGTACAAAAGACAGGACAGGGTAAGTCGGTTATCTTCCTTCCTGCAGGCGGATTTTCCGGTAATGAAGGTTTGAATATCGCTGAGTATTTGAATTGTGGATACGAGACTCATATGATCGATCTTCCCGGATTTGGGAGAAGTAAGGGGATAGAAGGAAGGACCACCACTCTTAAAATGGCAAAGTGGGTCAAAGGATATCTGGATCAGGAAGAAATTGAAAAAGCGATTCTCATCGGACATTCCATGGGGGGTGCCCTCCTGTTGAATTTTGCTGTACATTATCCTGAAAGAGTAAACAGGCTCATCCTTCTCGATCAAGGACATAAGCGATTTCCGAGGGTTCCGGTTTCGGAATTTGGAGTATTTGCATATGCTTTTCCTTTTCTAAATGTGTGCGTCAGACTGTTTGGATTTCCCTTGTTAAAAAGGTTGGAACCTTTATTTTCTAAGGAAGATGATTCAGAAATCAAAGATGTTGCTGGAGAAGCAGAAAGGTTTTGCCAACGTTTCTCCATTCCTGATTCACCGTATGTAAGGATGGCATTGAAGCAGCAGCCTGATTTTTCAATAGATGCTTTGAACCTGATGTTTGGTTACTATAATCTGAATCTTCCTGTCTTACTGGAACAGATAGAAGTACCGGTATATCTTGTGTATGGAACGTTTAAAGGAATGGATGAAAAAGAATTTAAATTCACCGAAAGAGCAATTCGGAAAATGAAAAGGAAAACGGATTCGGTCACCTATCGTTCTTTGAATGGCGGACATTACGTTCATTGGAACAAATCATTCAACCTGGATGAACTGAAAGAATTCCTGGAATCATCACATTAAAAAGGACGAAACCATCACCAGGTTTCGTCCTTTTGTTTATTCCAGTCCTTCTATCTTCAATTCTTTCACCGGCAGGAAGCTCTCACCGGTATCCATGAATGTGATGCTGACTTTATCGTTTTCCTTCAGATAGATGGCAAGCGGGCTGATTTCGGATGAAACCAGGTAATTGCTGCCGTTATCGAGCAGGAAGGAGACGGTGGTGTAGTCACCGATTTTTTCTTTATATACGCGGGTGACAGTTCCGGTCGTTTGTTTTTCTTCAGCTTCGGAGCTGCCATCGACTGTGCCTCCGCCTTTTTGCAGGGCGGTTTTGTATTTTTTGAGTGTCTGGTTCGGCGTGTCGGCGTAGGCCGAGATTTCTGGGTTCGCTGCGGATACAATGAAGTAGTTTTGCAGGAAGCCGTTGGCGTCGAGAACCGGTGTCAGCCAGCTTGCTTCACCATAGAAGTTGTAAAGCACGGGCATTTCTCCGTCCCATTTCTTCTCGATGAATTTCTTCTGGATGATCTGCAGGGCACCTTGGGAATCCATGTATGATTCTTCCAGGTTTCCTGTAAAGAAGGTCGCTTTACCCGTTTTTGCATTGGTGAGGGAGTACCCCAGCATCGAGTCGACGCCTTCTTTAGGAGAAGTGAAGTCGGTGAAGTAGTACATCTCGCCGTCTTTGTTGAAAATAGGGCTGACATTGGCTTCGGTTCCTTCATCAGAAGGCAGCTTCACCTCGGATTTTCCGAAGACGCTATTCCAGAAGCCTTGGACGTAATTACCGAAATAACTGTTCTGCAGGCTGACCGTTTCAGGAGAGACTGCACCGTCGATAAAATCAGGGACATTGTCCAGTTTATAGGACTTGGTGTCGCCATTCTGCGGATCGACCATCACAATTCCTTTCACATCGAAGCCGTTACGGGCTGAGATGAATTCCCCATAGGTGCGGATGTAGAACGGTTTGCCTTCGTCATCGATCTCAAGCTGCGGAACCCCGTTAAAAATGTACTTCGGATAGTTCATGCGCATATGACGCTCGATATTCTTATTAAAGTAAGAAGACGGTGTGTAGGCCATCGTCTCTTTCATGAATTTCGGATTCGCCGATGAGTCGGTTGCGCTCAAGGTGAAATAGCCGGGTGTTTCGTCTCCCTTGAACCATTTGAAGAATCCGGAGAATTCGACTGGAGCGATGTAAACATACTCACCGTCAACTTTCTGGATCTGCAGGCTGCCGAGCTCATAGTA
>NZ_JABMCR010000383.1 GCF_013179555.1 Bacillus haikouensis | reverse complement strand
TTTGGATATTTGCGCCTCCTTTACGATTTCATTTGTTGACGCTTTTTCAAAACCTGCTTTAACAAATTCCTGCATGGCTGCATTGATAATTCGTTCTTGTTTGTCGATATTCAAATTGAAAAATTTAGTATTGATGGGGTTCACTCCTTCATCCACTAATGACCAAATTGGTCATTTTAAATATATCAAACAATGACCAATGTGGTCAACACCATTATTATATTACTGAAAATAAGAATAAATCACTTCTTTTTCATTAATCATCCGGACAAACTTTTTCTCCATAAGCATAGTTGGTGAACGATGTATGAAGCATTTATTTCAGGAACTTAACGCTGAATGAATGGTTAGAGATACAGATGAAAAACTGCCTGCTTTTATTAATTACAAAATGGGTATATAAGTTACATAACCTAGAGGAATAAGGTAGACATTATTACCATTGATATGTACGGAAAAAAGACATTTGCTGCAAGTTGTCAATTAGGCTATTTAATAGAAAGAAGGAAGATTGATGAATACACCAGAGAACATCCTCATAACGACATTGAAAGGAAAAGAGATCCTCTCCAATCCTTTTTTGAATAAAGGAACAGCTTTTACTAAAGAGGAAAGGGAGGATCTTGGCCTTGACGGACTGCTTCCTCCTCAGGTCCTTACCCTCGATGAACAAGTGAAGAGAGTCTATGAGCAATATTCGATGCGGACCACGAATTTATTTAAAAACGGTCTGCTTTATGATTTGTATAATCGCAATGTGGTGCTGTTTTACCGGCTGTTGAAGGAACACCTGGCTGAAATGCTCCCGGTCATTTATACACCTACAGTGGGCGAAGCCATCCAGGCTTATTCTCACAGCTATCGCCGTCCCGGCGGCTTATATCTTTCTATTGAAGATCCGGAAGGCATTGAAAAAGCCTTTCATAATCTTGGACACGCAAAGAATGACATTGATTTAATCGTGGTTACCGACTCTGAAAGCATCCTCGGTATCGGAGACCAGGGAGTAGGCGGAATCAATATTGCCATTGGTAAACTTGCCGTATACACAGCGGCAGCCGGTATTGATCCAAGCCGCGTTCTGCCGGTGGTACTCGATGTGGGTACGAACAATCAGGAACTGGTTGATGATCCTATCTATATCGGCAATAAATTCGCCCGTGTCCGCGGGGACCGCTATGACGAATTTATCGACTTATTCATTCATACAGCACGAAAATTCTTCCCGGAAGTTCTTCTTCACTGGGAGGACCTTGGCAATGTGAATGCGAGGATGATCATGGAGGAATACGGAGACAAAATCCTTACCTTCAATGATGATATCCAGGGAACGGGTGCTGTTACCCTTGCAGCCGTTATGTCTGCATTAAAGGTAACGGGAGCATCCATGAAGGATCAGCGCATTGTTGTCTTCGGACCAGGTGCAGCGGGAATCGGCAATGCTGACCAAATGGTGGATGCTATGGTACTTGAGGGGATGACCAGAGAAGAAGCGTATGACCGTTTCTGGGCAATTGATTACCGGGGATTACTGACGGATGAAATGCAGGATGTCCTTGCGTTCCAGAAGCCGTATGCAAGGGAAGCAGAAGAAGTGAATGGCTGGGATCGAAATGAAGATGGAATTATTTCATTAAAGGAAGTAATCCGGAAGGTGAAGCCTACCATTCTAATCGGAACTTCAGGACAGGCAGGCGCCTTCAAGGAGGATATTGTCAAAGAAATGGCTAAGCACGTAGAGCGTCCGATCATCATGCCTATGTCCAATCCAACAGATTTGGCTGAAGCCATCCCGGAAAACCTGATCAAATGGACAGACGGCAAAGCTTTAATTGCCACGGGAAGCCCATTTGCCAATGTAGAATACAACGGTGTCTCTTATGAAATTGGACAGTCCAACAACGCATTTGTATTCCCTGGACTGGGACTCGGAGCCATCGTGGCCAAAGCTGAAATCATTTCCAAGGGAATGTTCACTGCTGCTGCGAATGCGGTAGCCAAAATGTGTGACAGCAGCACACCAGGCGCATCACTCCTCCCTTCCATTGAGAAATTACATGCTGTCTCGATCGGGGTAGCCGTTGAAGTAGCGAAAGCAGCCATCGAAGAAGGAGTGGCCCGAGCAGAAATCACAAATGTAGAAAAAGCAGTGGTCGATGCAGTTTGGGAGCCGGAATACAAGGTGATCAAATACATCGGTAACTGGACAAGCCTCAACCACGATTAAAGGAAACATATCGTTAGATCCTTTTTCAAACACATGAATCTGTTTCACTTTGACCATCATTGGCTGTGCGGTTGGGTTGAAATAAACACTTATGTTCAGCAGCATTAAAATCAATAAAACAGCAAAGAGCTGGGACAACCCTAAGATACAACTACCTAAAGACGAACATTTTCTGTGATGACTCTAAATACCGCTAATGATTTCCGTGCAAGACTTCGCTTTCCGCGGGTAGCCCGTGAGCCTCCTCGTCGCGTTCGCTCCTGTGGGGTCTCGCATAAGCTACTTTCCCGCAGGAGTCTTCGTCTTGCACTCCAATCAACCGCTGGAATAAGTTGAAAACAAAATGGACATTTGAACAAAGTTAATAAAAACCCGAACTAATTTGAATCCTTAAATTCAAATTAGTTCGGGTTTTATTCAACCTTTTTTGTTCCAGCTTTTTCTCATTAAACAAAGTCATTGACCTTCAAATTCACCTTAAAACGGACCCCAGTTCATCATAACCCCGATTGTCAAAAAGATAGAACCTAACACAATCCAAATTAACAACAAGGGCATCATAAACCGAATCCATTTAGTCCAGGAGATCCCCGCTATCGCCAGATTCGCCATGAGTATGCCAGATGTTGGTGTTATCGTATTCGTAAATCCATCACCCATTTTGTACGCCTGAACCGCCACTTGTCGAGGAATTTCCATTAAATCTGCAAGAGGAGTCATGATGGGCATCACGATAACAGCCTGTCCACTACCCGAGGAAACAAGAATATTGAAGATTAAATTGGCTGCGAACATAACCAATGCTCCCCCCACATTGGTGAATGGGGTCATCATGGTGGCCATCCCTTCAACGACGGTATCAAGAATCCTGCCGTCTTCTAAGATGACAACAATCGATCGGGCCATCCCGATAATCAATGCGCCGTATACTAATCC
>NZ_JABMCR010000382.1 GCF_013179555.1 Bacillus haikouensis | reverse complement strand
GATGATGTACCATACGACAGGTAACTTGACTAATGTGAAGAATAACGCGGACTTTGATTTCGGAGTGTCCTTCCTGCCGGCCAATAACCAGTATGGTTCCCCTACAGGAGGTGGAAACATCTACTTGTTCAAGGATCTTCCAAAAGTCAATAAGGAAGCTGCCATTAAGTTCATGAAGTTCCTTACAGAACCTGAGCGTGTAGCACAGTGGTCGATTGATACAGGGTATGTAGCTACTACTGAATCTGCTTATGAGTCTGATTTGTTGAAGAAATATGTAGAGGAGTTCCCTCCTGCACTGGTCGCCCGTGAGCAATTGGAATATGCAGAGAGTGAATTGGCAACTTACCAAAACGGAGAGGTGCAGAAAATCTTCAATGACCATATTCAATCGATCTTAACGGGTAAGAGCCCGGTTATCGAAGGTTTGGACAATGCACAGGAAAAGGCAGAAAAAGTGCTTGAACCTTTTCAGTAAGAAAGCTGACTGAAAGATGTGGGCTCAAGTGGACAGTGTGCTGACTTGGGCTCCATTTTCACAAGAAAGGTGGGTCTGTTAGATGACAACGAAGCAACGAAAACTCAGTGCCGGGGCGAGGAATAATCTGTTCGCTTACGGGCTGTTGTTTCCTTCTTTCATTTTTTTAACACTTTTTACGTTTTACCCGACGCTCAAGTCAATTCAGTTAAGCTTCTACAGTGGCCCGATGACCAGACTGCAATTTTCCGGACTTGATCAGTATAAAGGAGTTCTCGAGGATGAGATATTCAGGAAGGTCATCCTGAATAACATACTCTTCATGATCGGTACTGTGCCGACGAGTCTGTTCCTGGCTATGTACCTTGCCATCTGGTTGAATAAGAAATTGGCTGGGAGTGCTGTGCTTCGGACGTCATTTTTCTACCCGACAATCGTTCCGCTGATTGCGGTAGCGAATATATGGTTATTCATCTACACTCCTCAGTATGGATTGCTCGATAACTTCCTTCAAACGTTCGGAGCCGGTGATCATAACTGGCTGGGGGATCCCAGCACGGTCATGATTTCAATGATTGTCATGATTATATGGAAAGATGCGGGTTTCTTCATGATTTTTTATCTCGCAGGTTTGCAGAATTTGCCGAGGGACGTGTATGAAGCGGCTGAAATGGAGGGGGCGAAACCGTTCCAGATGTTCCGCCATATCACATTCCCTCTGCTGATGCCGACGACTCTGTTTGTCATGATTGTGGCGATTACGAATTCATTCAAGAACGTCGACCACCTGTACATAATGACCAAAGGCGGTCCGGATAATGCAAGTAATCTATTACTCTACCATATCTATGAAGCGGCATTTACGAACTGGGATCTTGGGAAAGCAGCGGTTCTGACCGTGATTCTAATTGTCATCATGCTTGGTATCACCGCATTCAACTATTTATATCTTGATAAGAAAATCCATTATTAAGGAGGGGAAGAATCAATGAAAAAATTAAACTATGGCATCATTATTGTTTTAGGAATCATTTCATTCATCCCCCTCCTTTGGGTCGTCATCACGTCTTTCTCTCCGGGGAATCAAGTGATCAATGGGGGCTTTCCGTTCTGGGTGTCGAACCCGACCGTTGAAAACTATGTCAACGCGTGGAAGACTGCACCATTTCTGCAGTATTACTTCAATACGTTCGTCATCGTATTTGGGGTATTGATTGTCCAGCTGGTCACGGTTACGCTTGCTGCTTATGCGTTTGCACGGGTGAATTTCAAAGGGAAAAATGTCCTGTTCATCCTGTTTCTGCTCCAGCTCATGATCCAGCCTGAAATTCTGTTGTTCCCGAACTACCAGGTGATCAGCCAGCTCGGGCTCGTCAATACAAAGCTTGCTGTCATGATGCCATATTGGGCATCGGCATTCGGGGTATTCCTGATGCGTCAGACTTTCAAGCAGGTGCCGTTTGATCTTGATGAAGCGTCAAGAATGGACGGCTGTAAATGGTACCAGACATTGTGGCATGTCTACATCCCATCTGCGAAACCAACATATATCGCTTTTGCCCTGGTATCGGTCAGTCACCATTGGAGCAACTTTATGTGGCCATTGATCATCACGGATTCTGTAGAGTCCCGGCCGCTGACCGTTGGACTTGCGTTATTTGCACAATCATATGAAACGGGAGCCCAGTGGGGGATGGTCGCTGCAGGTACGGTAATGGTCATCATGCCTTTAGTGATTGCTTTCTTCCTTTTCCAAAAACAGTTTGTATCAAGTTTCATGCACTCAGGAATTAAATAGGTGGTGATATAGATGGATATACATTTTTTGGGGACGGGAAGTGCCTATCCCGGTTCCGAACGGGAAAATACATCAATTTGCTTTTCGAATGATGGTTGTCATGTGCTCCTCGATGTCAGTGGAAATCCTTGCAGGAAGCTGAAACAGCTGAAGGTGGATTTAGGGGATCTTGATGCAGTGATATTTACACATTTTCACATTGACCATATCTATGGTTTGCCGTCCCTGCTGTGGGGAATGTGGCTGGAAGACAGGAAAAAACCCTTAAGGATTTTTTGTGATTATCGCAATGAGAAAAAACTTCAAGAATGGCTGGCGACGATGGAAGCATACAAGTGGCCGATCGCCTTTGTAATTGAAATTGAAACATTTGATGGCGATCGGGAAGAGAAGCTGTTTGCCTGTGGAGGAATGACGTTTTCCTGCTTTAAGGCACTTCATTCTGTCCCTACTGCCGGGCTGGAAGTGCGATGTGCCGGGCGTATTGTCATATATTCAGGTGATACGGAAATCAACGAACGAATCGGTCGTTATGACCATATAGATATGTTAATCCATGAAGCGACTTCCGCACGTAAAGTGGCGGGCAACCACAGTAGTCTTGTTGAAGTTGCAGGCAAGTATGATCTGGATAAAATTGAGAAAATCGTCCTTGTCCATTTATCTGACAAAGAACCGTATGAAGAAGAGGTGGCAAAGCTTAGAACCGCGAAGGTCATCATCGGCGAAGATCTGATGACAAAGCGGGTATAAATGAAGAGAGACAAGGATAGAGATCAGGAGATTCCTTGGGTATGGCGAAATCCAATTGTTAAATTGGAGAAATCGTCGTGTCCAAGGAATTTTTTATTGTTGTAAGAAAGTATAACTTAAATTTGAGAATTGGCAAGCTCCATGCGCCTGGCCCCTCG